>CAZEQV010000037.1:0-17376 GCA_964514435.1 uncultured Verrucomicrobiota bacterium | reverse complement strand
ACCCGAACCGCCCAAGTGGAACACCACGTTGGCGCTCGGTTTCAGCCTGACCGAGGGCAACAGTGATACGTTGCTGGCGACGCTGTCGTTGGAAGGTGTGAAGGAAACCAAAAAGAACACGTTGCGTCTCGGCGCCAGCGGCAGCTACGGCGAGACGGAGGATGAAGTGACGACGCAACGGGCCCGCGCTTTTGCAGACTATCGCCATATCTTGCGCGAACGAATGTACGCGTATGTGGTGAGCGACCTGCTGCATGATGATGTTGCTGACATCAAGTACCGGTTCACGCTCGGCCCCGGTCTTGGTTATTACTTCATTCAGAACGACAAGATGAAGCTGAGCGGTGAAGTCGGTCCCTCCTATGTGCTGGAGAAACTGAATGACGAGACTCGCGATTACGCGGCGCTGCGCGTGGCCGAACGGTTTGACCACAAACTGACCGAAGGCGCAAAATGGTGGCAGTCAGCCGAGTATCTGGCCGAGTTCGCTGATTTTGGCAACTATGACCTGGTGTTCGAGTTAGGCGCCGAAGCGGCCTTGAACAAGAAGCTGAGCCTGCGCGTGGTGGGTGTTGACCGCTACAAGAGCGAGCCGGCCCCAGGCCGCAAGAGCAATGACATCGCGCTCATAAGCTCCCTTGTGTACAAGTTCTAGTTCACCAACAAACCTGAAAAACAAGCAGGCGCTTCGGTCACACTCCGAAGCGCCTTTTGCTTTGCCCATCATGCGGATGGGTTCGACCTCACCCGGCTGCTGCCAACGATGTCGGCTGCGGTTCCTGCGAAAAAGCTGCCACCCACCCCAGACGGTCGAGCGCCTCGACAACAGCCCGACGGAAATTCTCCGGGGACAAGTTGTTCTTGTTCATGTAGCCGGCGCCCAAGGATTTCACCTCAAGTTCCACTTCGTCGCGACGCTGGCCCGTCAAAACCACGGCGGGAATCCGGTTGCCTTCCTCGCGCAATCTCGCCAGCAAATCATGCCCATCCACACCGGGCATGTTCCAATCCAGCATGAGTAAAGTGTACCGGGATTGGTGAATCTTTTTCAGGGCTTCCTCGCCGTTGTTGGCGCAATCCAAAACCAAATCCTGCTCAAACGGCCAATGGGCGCGCAGAAACATCGCCGTGAGTTGCCGGTCGCCATCACAATCATCCACAACCAACACGCGGAACGCCTGATTCGTCCATCCCTCATTCATACGCACGGCATCTTAGCCGCCGTATCGTTCCTGACAATCGGGGGGAAGCCTGATTCTGCCCTAGGGGATTCCCCTAGACGCACCTAGGGTGTCGTCATCCAAGACGAAGACCACGATGTCCAAGAGGGGCGAATCAGAACGCCTTGCCGGCCACCGGCTCACAATGCGCCACGCGCAACGCTTCATGGATGTGACGCAACAGGCCCGGCGCGGGACGCTCGTACACAATCTCCAACATCGCGCGCGGTTCATCCACCCGGACCCGCACCACATCCGGCAAGTCACGGATCAACGAAGATGCCCGACCGAGGAAACCGCTGCCTTCCGCCGTTCGCACCGTCAACTGCAACATACCCAACACCGAGGATGATCTTGTTTTCATAGTCTCGCCCTTTTGCACTGCACTCGCTCAAACCTTTCTGCTCAGAATCTCGCACATCCAGGAGGCAATCATGTGACGATCTTGTGGATGTTCTGCAAAACAACGCCCGGCCGGCCAAGACTTGCCGTTGTCAAAACCGCTCCTCCTTATTATCTTCCCCGTCATGTACCTGCCCGGACAAAAAGTGGTGTGCGTGAACGACGTGTTCCCCGACGCCATCAAGCGGTTCTACTGGAAATTGCCCGTCAAAGGCGTGACCTACACCGTCCGCGACCTCATTCCCGGCATTGACCCCAACGGTGAACCCGGTGAGATGTGCGTCTATCTCGTCGAACTCATCAACCCGTGCAGCGACAAACCGCCTTATCCCGAACGCGGCTTCAAAGCCGAACGATTCCGCCCCCTCGAAACCGACACCGAATCGGACTCCGCAACCGACGACATCCCCGAAGACGTGCCGGCCACGATGGCGTCGTAACCCGCCCCCACTTCACGCATCCACGCCCACCGCTTCGCCGACATGCTTGTGGCCGTCGCGGGCGAGAAGACGCAACAGGCCGCGATTGATGGAACGGGCGATTGTCGGGCCTTTGTAGATCATACCGGTCCACACCTCCACCAGCGAGGCACCGGCACGGATCTTTTCATAGGCGTCCTCCGCGGTGAAAATACCGCCAACTCCGATGATGAGCATCCGCTTTTCCGATTGCCGGTAAAGATGACGAACACATTCAGTGGCACGCGCTCGCAGCGGTTTGCCACTGAGTCCGCCCTCCGGCGGGGTGGGATGCTCGATCGTGGTGTTGGTGGCCACGATGCCGGCCAACCCGTGCTTGAACGCCAACAACAACGCGTCATCCATCTGATCCAACGTCAGATCGGGAGCGAGTTTCAACAAAACCGGCAACGTCAGTCCACTGCCCACAATCCGCCCCAACAGATCATCCAACATCCCGCGATCCTGAAGCTTGCGCAGGCCGGGCGTGTTGGGTGAACTGACGTTGATGACGAAGAAGTCAGACCGATCTCGGAATCGTTCGATACTGTGCAAATAATCGTCGGCCGCCTGCTCCAACGGCGTGACCTTGCTCTTGCCAATGTTGACCGCAATCGGGATGCGATGCGGCGGCGGTGGCACGCGCGGCGCAATGACATCGGCGCCGTCGTTGTTGAATCCCATGCGGTTGATCACGGCTTGCTGTTCGACCAAACGCCAGAGCCGGGGCTTGTCGTTGCCGGGCTGCGCGCGGGCCGTGACACTGCCCAACTCCACAAATCCGAATCCAAGCGACGGCCAAAGCGCGACGCCAACCGCATTCTTGTCGAAGCCGGCCGCCAGGCCCACCGGATTGGGAAATGTCAGCCCCCAGAGCGTCTGCTGAAGTTTCGCGTCTGAAACCACAAGAAATTCCGAGAGCATGTTGCCGGTTACACGGCAGTTACCGGCCTTCGCCGCTAGGTGCAACGCTCGTTCGTGGGCCACTTCCGGATCAGAACGGAACAGAACGGGGCGCAAAAAGTTTTTGTAAAACATGGCCGGTAAGATGGCAAAACACGCTCACACCTGCTATCTTTTTCCAGATTCAAACGACATGAACAGCCAAGCCAAGAAACACGTGGAATATGCGTCGGGTTACCTAGACCTGATGATGTATGACGAGTGCGTGCGCGAGTGCGATGCCGCCTTGCAGGTGGACGCCGAGAATCGTCATGCGGTCGCGCTGAAGTCTGCGGCTCTATGGCAAGCCAACCGGCTGAAAGAAGCGGAACCATGCATGGCGCGATTGGCCGAGTTGGCTCCCAACGAATCCACCGTCTGGATCAATCTCGCCTACATACGTCGCCGCACCCAGTCCTTGGAGGCGGCCGTGGAAACGCTGCAGCGGGCATTCGAAGCCAATCCACAGGATGCGTTGGCTCACTTCAACATGGCTTGTTACCGGGCCATGCAGAACCGGCAGAAAGAAGCGCTGGCCTTGCTGACCAACGCGCTAAGCCTTGATCCCAAACTCCGCGAGTTGGCGCGGGCCGAGCGCGACCTGGAGAGTCTTCATCCCCTGCCGGAGTTTCAAAACCTGATCAAGTCCATCTCACCCCGCCGGTAGGCCACACCCCTCGCGTTCGCGCTGGGAAGCTCTTACCGGTCCATGATCCGCGCGATGGCGTTCCACCAGATGTCCCGGAGGCCGGACACGTTCCATTCCAGTTGCCCGCGGTGCGTCTTCAATCTCAGACGATCCCCGCCGGTCACTCCGAGCGCAACCGCGGGCACATGACGAGCCTGGGCCAGTTGCAGCACGCGCGGCGCGTTCACGGCGGCGCAACTGATGACAATACGTGACTGCGTCTCGCCAAATAACAATGCGTCAAGCCGTCCGCGGAACTGGCTCACATCCAAGTCACAGCCCACCGTCACTTCGCGGTGGCTCATGCAACATTCCGCCAAGGCCACCGCCAATCCGCCCTCCGAGCAATCATGCGCGCTCTGGAGAAGTCCGTCGCGAATGAGTTCCAGCGTGAAGTCGGTGACCTTCTTGGCCTCTGTCAAATTCAGCCTCGGGCAAACGCCCGTCTTCAACTTGTGAATCCGCTTGACGTATTCGCTGCCGCCGAGACCGAGCGTGGGCGTGGACTCGATCATCTCGCCGAGCACCAACACGGCGTCGTTCGTGCTCTTGAACCATTGCGTGGTGATGTGTTTCGGATCATCTACCAAGCCCAGCATCCCAATCGTCGGCGTCGGGTCCACCGCCGCCTTCGGCGATTCGTTGTAGAAACTCACGTTGCCGCCCGTGACTGGCGTGTGAAACGCCGCGCACGCTTCGCTGATGCCTTCGACGCAGCGCCGGAATTGCCAGAAAATTTCCGGTTTCATCGGGTTGCCAAAGTTCAGGTTATCCGTCACCGCCAAGGCGCGCGCGCCGCTGCAGGCAAGATTCCGGGCCGCTTCCGCCACTGCAATCTTGCCGCCTTCAAACGGATCCAGAAAGCAATAACCGCCGTTGCAGTCCGTCGTAAACGCGATGTATTTCTCCGCGACCCTGGGATTCTCGGGTCCGGCAAGATCGGGCCGCTTCAAATTGATCCGCACCACCGCCGCATCGCTGCCGGGACAAACCACGGTGCCGTCCTGCACCATGTGGTCATATTGCCGGTACACCCAGTTCTTCGATGCGATGGTTGGCGAGGCCAACAACGACGGCAGGATACCGGCCACGTCCGATGGTTCCGGCAGGCTTTCCGCCCGCCACCGGGCGTTCTTGATTTCCCAGTCCGGCTGCTTGGCGTCGCGAAAATATACCGGCGCTTCCTCGGCCAGTTGCCGGGCCGGCACCTCGGCGACAACCTTGCCACCTTGTTTCACGCGCATCATGCCATCGTCGGTCACGCGTCCGATGGTCACGCCGTGCAAGTCCCACTTGTCAAAAATGGCCTCGACTTCCTTTTCGCGTCCCTTCTGCGCGATCAACAGCATGCGCTCCTGCGATTCGCTGAGCATGATCTCATAGGGCGTCATGCCGGTCTCGCGTTTCGGCACCAGATCCAGGTCTATCTCGTTGCCGGTGCCGCCGCGACTGGCCGTCTCGCATGTGGAACACGTCAGCCCGGCCGCGCCCATGTCTTGGATGCCGACGACAAGGCCGTTGGTGCGCATCACTTCCAGACACGCTTCGAGCAGCAATTTTTCCATGAACGGATCACCCACTTGAACAGCCGGCCGGTCCTTCTGCGATTGCTCCGTCAACTCCCGCGAGGCAAACGCCGCGCCGGCCAAACCGTCCCGGCCCGTCGCGCTGCCGACGTAGATGACCGGGTTGCCGGCGCCGCTGGCCTTGCCGCGTTTGATCTGGTCGTGACGCTGAATCCCCAGACACAGCGCATTGACCAGCGGGTTGCCGTTGTACGATTCGTCAAAATACACCTCGCCCCCCACGGTCGGGATGCCGATGCAATTCCCGTAGTGAGCAATCCCGGCCACCACACCGGCAAACCAGCGACGATTCTGCGCCGCGTCGGGCGAATCGCCCTCGATGGGACCGAACCGCAGCGAGTTCATTCCCAGCAACGGGCGCGATCCCATCGTGAAAATATCGCGAATGATCCCGCCCACGCCGGTCGCCGCGCCTTGGAACGGTTCGACGGCGCTGGGATGATTGTGCGACTCGATCTTGAACGCGATCGCCCACCCGTCGCCCACATCCACAATACCGGCGTTTTCCTCGCCGGCTTTGACGAGGATGAAATCAGCTTCGCGCGGGAACTTCTTCAATTCCGGCCGCGAATTCTTGTAACTGCAATGTTCGCTCCACATCACCGAAAAAATGCCCAGCTCGGTGATGTTGGGCTCGCGTCCGAGGATGCCCTTGATGCGGTCGTATTCTTCGGGCGTGATGCCGTGTTTGGCGATGAGTTCGGGAGAGATGGCAACGTCAGATTTCATAAACGCGCGCAGTGTAACGAAAGCCCCCACCGGGTCAATCCGCATCCTCGACAGGGGAAACGTCTGACTTGTTGATTTGCGGGGCGAACCGTCGGTATGCTGGCGGCCTGAAGGAATTGCGTTGGGGAACGATTGGATGCGGGGATGTCTGCGAGCGCAAGAGCGGGTTGCCGCTCTACAAAGTGCCGGGATGCCGGTTGATTGGCGTGACGCGGCGCGATGCCGAAAAGGGACGCGACTTCGCGCGCCGGCACGGGCCTTGCCGGTATTATGAGTCTGTTGAGGCACTGTTGGCCGAACCGCAGATCAACGCCATCTATGTTGCCACGCCGCATGCCCGGCACCTGGAAAACGCACTCGCCGCCGCAAAGGCCGGCAAGCATGTGTTGGTGGAGAAGCCCATGGCCAACGATGCCGGGGAATGTCAGCGCATGATCGAAGCCTGCCGGCAGGCCAACGTCATCCTCGGCGTGGCGTATTACCGGCGCTGCTACCCAAGCATGTTGCGCGTGAAACAATTGCTCGCGGACCATGCCATGGGACGGGTGAGAACGTTGCGGATCAACGCCGAGTTTCCGCTGAGTCACCGGCTCGATCTCGTGCATTTCTTCTTCGGTGACATCGTGCGGTTGTTCGCCGAACCGGCATCTTGCGGCGCGGTGCTGCACGCCATCAGTACGGCCGGTGTGGAAGCAATCATGACCGTCGGCTGGAAAGAAACCGGCGCACCGGAAACGGTGGAAGTTGCCGGCGATGCCGGACGCATTGTGGTGGACGATTTGAAAGGCGGCTGTCTGGCCGTGGAACGCAACGGCCAGTGGCAGCGTGAAGTGTTTGTGCCCCTGCCGGCCACGCATTGGGGATTGATCGAGAATTTTCTGGCGCATTTCAATGGCCAAGCGCCGTTGGCCTGTGACGGTGTTGAGGGACGGAAGTCCTCGGTGATTCTGGACATCGTTTCCACGCTGGCGGCCGATGGCCGGGATGTGAAGGTGGATTACCACAACGCACCGGCTTACGACCCGGCCCAAGCTTCCCGGCTTGGTTTGTTGGGCTAGGCGGGAGAGCCTGCGACGAAATCCCCGCGAATTGATCCCCTGAACCCGGCCCCCTCACCCCGGCCTTCTCCCCCACGCGACGGGGGCGAGGGTGTCGGAACTTCCGGTCCCCTCTCCCTTGCCGTATAAGGAAGAGCGACAGGGCGAGGGTTGTCCGTCTCGACGGACAGAGGTCCATGGGTGGCGATAACAGCCTGGTGGGCGCTGCCAAAAACTTTGTTCAGTAAATCCGTGGTTGCGGGCGGCCTGAAAATATCCAGCCAACCAGCGTGCCCGCTGACAGGCGCAAGAAGTGCCACGCTGACGAAGACCACGCAAGCTTCAGAGTTGGCTTTCACATTTCACCCCTTAAACCCTGAATCGGACCATCGCTATCGTTGATTGTTCCCATCAGCCAATAGCCATGCCGGTCTTGCGGAAGTGATGCCCGTAGATCGCCAGTGTGACCGCCAACGGCACAAGCGCCGGTCGCCGAAAGAATGTCCAGATCAACAGCTGCCAAAAGTGAAACCGTTCGCGGCCAAATACCCCGAGTCGCACGCTGGCACGGCCAAACGCCAAGAGATACTCCCAGCGCAACGAGCCGGCCACGATGGGTGGTCGGTACTCGCGCAGGAACGTGCGTACCCGGCGGTAATACGGTCCCGGCTCATAGATGTATCTCATCAGATGTTTGTATCCCGATCGGAGAGTGTCGTGGCTCATCTGCGAAACGAAGTTGGTTGTTCCATCGCCGTTGTTGCCAGTCGTCTTGCCGGTAAGGCGTCCCTGCCGGCTTAATCGCTGGTACAGTCTGGTGCCGGGAATGGCTTGCAGGATCCCGACCATCGCCGTGACGATCCCGCTCTGCTGGATAAACTCAATCTGGCGCTGGAAGATTGACGGCGTATCACTGTCGAATCCGACAATGAATCCGCCCTGCACTTGCAGCCCGGCATTGTGGATGCGTTTTATGTCCGACACCAGATCGCGCTTTTGATTCTGACGTTTGTTGCACTCGGCCAAGCCGGCAGCCTCTGGCGTCTCGATACCGACAAACACCTGGTTGAATCCGGCTGCCACCATCAACTGCATCAACTTCGCATCATCCGCAAGATTGATGGATGCCTCCGTGAACAATGGGATGGTCCGCCTGCCTTTCTGCCATTCGATCAACGCCGGCAACAAGTCCTCCTTGAGCGCGCGTTGATTGCCGATAAAATTGTCGTCCACAAAGAACACTGTGCCTCGCCATCTGAGCCGCCACAGGCCGTCCAACTCCGCCAATACCTGCGCGGTTGTCTTCGTCCGCGGCCGGTGACCGAACATCGCCGTGACATTGCAGAACTCGCAGTCGAACGGGCAGCCGCGCGAGAACTGCACGCTCATGGAAGCGTACCGGCGCAAGTCCAACAATTCCCACAACGGCGCCGGCGTCTGGCGAATGTCCGGAAATTCCGACGCCGTGTAAACCCGCCGGGCACAGCCGCGCTCAAAGTCCCGCAAAAACTCCGGTAACGTCACCTCGGCCTCGTTCAGCACAAAGTGATCAACATCGGGAAATTGCTCGTGCTCGGTGGCGAACAGCGGCCCACCGGCGACGATGGTCTTGCCGGCCGCGCGGCAGCGAGCGATCAACGCCTGCGCGGAATCGCGCTGTGCGATCATCCCGCTGATGAATACAACATCCGCCCACTCCAAATCCTTGCCGCGCAATTTCCGCACGTTCTCGTCCACGAGCCTCTTGTTCCAGCCTGCCGGCAACATCGCCGCCACAGTGAGCAACCCGAGGGGCGGAAAGGCCGCCTTCTTGTGAATGAACTTTAAGGCGTGCTTGAAACTCCAGAACGTGTCCGGAAACTCCGGGTATAACAGCAGCACATTCATCCGCACCCAATATACCTGTTGGTGTCGCGAATGCCATAGGGTCTATACCCCATAGCGGCCATGCCGCGCGTCCGGTAGTGTTTCCCCAATCGCAGAGCCAGTGAGGTCGCATGGTAATTGAGTTGGACAACGAACAAATCCGAACCGCCGATCCTATTCAGATCTATATGCAGGAGATTTGTCGCGTGCCTCTGTTGACCCTTCTGCAAGAGTCGGAGTTGGCGGCGCGCATCAAGCGCGGCGATCAAGCAGCCCGCGCACACATGATCACCGCCAACCTGCGTCTTGTGGTCAAGATCGCCGGCGATTACTAGGGATTGGGACTGCCGCTGCTTGATCTCATCAATGAGGGCAACACGGGGTTGATGCACGCTGTGGAAAGATACGATCCCGCCAAGGGCGCCAAAGTGTCCACCTACGCTTCGTGGTGGATTAAACAAGCCGTGCGCCGCGCGTTGTCCAATCAGTCACGGACAATCAGGCTGCCGGTCCACATCGCCGACAAAATGAGTCGCCTGCACAAGGCCACGCTGCATCTGTCGGAGCAACTCGGTCGCGAACCGACAGATGTTGAATTGGCCAGCCATGAACATGTGTCGGCGGAAAGGATCGCCCTTCTCCGCACGTTCGGCATTCGCCCTGCCAGCTTGGACGAGCCAATTGGCGATGGTGACGACAATCGGTTTGGCGACATCGTCGAAGATGAATCGGCGCAGAACCCGCATGAACTGCTTCGCGCCAAAGCCATGCGCGAAGAAATCCGCGAACACATCAATCACCTGAGTCCCCGTGAAGCGGAGGTTCTTATCTTGCGCTTCGGCATTGACGGACAGGGCGCGCGGACACTGGAAGCGGTGGGAAGAAAGTTCAAGGTGACCCGCGAACGCATTCGGCAGATCCAGGAAATCGCCTTGGCCAAACTGCGCGGCCGTCTGGAGAGGATGGATCCCTACGGCTGGAAATCGGACCACGGCAACTAGCCGCTTCCGCCTCCAACTGAATACTTTTCTACCGGTTGGCCGTAATTGCGCCGCCAAACCTGACGCAACCGGAATCCATCAACAGGGCTGATGCTTGGTGGGCGATTCTCTTGCGGTGCTTGACCACCGCAGGGTGACTGACTCGAAGCAGCCGGGCGATCTCACAGATGCCAAATCCATGCAGCAGGAGAAACAGAATCTGCTGCTGTGCGTCGCTCAGTTGTGGAAGCAAGCGGTCAATAATGTCTCGTGTGACCAACTCGCTGTGGATGTCCATCGGATCCACGGTGTCAACGCCAAACCCGGTGTCGCCATCACTGTCATTTTGTTCCAGCAGCACCCGCTTATTCTGGCGCTTGATCGAATCAATACTTCGGCCACGCACCAAGTAGTTTCGCCCATGGAATTGGCAGCTCTGAAGATACCAACTCGGCTTCTGCCCCGGCCGGCACGCATCCACTCCCGCAAGATGGATGAGCATCTCTTGAATCAGGTCTTTCTGGAGTTCAGTGTCGCTGGTCAGTCTTGCAGCCATGCCCTGCAGGATCCTGACAGTTCGCTTGTCTGCAGTCACCGTTCACTTCCTGTCCAGAAGAAGATCAGAGCGAGGTTAGAGGTCGGATTGGTAGCCAGAAACGAGCGGTCCGCTACATCGTGGGGACAGAAGTGATTTCGCCAACGTGCTTCAAATGGTTTGCGCTCGTTTGTCATGTTGCCCTACCGGCTGAGAAAGATCATGTCCGGCTTGGTGACGACACCCGCCTTTTGCATCGTGTCACGCAAGTCCGACGAATTGCAGAACTTCATCGCCTTGTGCAGGTCGGCCACTTCAAGGAGCAACACCACCTCTTCGTGGTCCTGAACATTATGCAACAGGTGAGTCTCTTTGAGGCCAGCGCGCTGCCGCGACGTAATATCCGCATCATACGACTGCTTCCACTTGCTGATATCCGCGACTTTGTGCCGAATAAGTATGTGAATCATGACCTGGTTCTCCTCTCGCTTGGCGCCGGCAATACTCACCGGCCGTGCGCTTCACGATAGGCTTGGAGGATACCGGCCACTATAGGGCAAAACCCTACCGCACGGGCTTCGCGCTTGGTGATGCTGCCGAAGTGCCAGATGGTGGGACGACCGATTGACTGATCAATGACGTGGGGACGGTTGCTCCACGACTCACGCCACGCCGTCTGACCTGCAAGAATCAATTCTCAAACACGCCCCATGCTGGCCGAGCCAGAGCCAAAGGGATTGAACGCGGTTGCAGGCTGGCCGCATGAAAGCGGCGCTGCTGGACCGATACGCGTGGGACATTGTCGGTGTCGTGGGTTGCCTTGACCGGATGGGAGCAGGGACGTTGACCGAAATTGCCCATTCCGACGAGCGCCCTTCGCAAGGTTTGCTCGTTGCGCCTTCCACCCGCTCTGCCTTTTGGCACCAAGCACAGTGCCTTACGAAACGAATGTCGCCAGCGATGCAACAAACGTTTCTCTGCGTTGCCCGCGCAATGGAGAGGATTCCGGTCAGTGTCTGGTGGGCGCTTTCTCCATGAGATCAAACATTTTCACGTATAACCGGCGACCAGCTCTACCCCTCACCTCTGTCCAGCGAGCCGGATAACCCTCATCCTGTCACTCTCCCTTATACAGCAAGCGGCAGAGGACGAAAGCTCCGGCACCCTTGTGCCCGTTGCCTGCCCCGAAAGCTTTCGGGGGACGGGTTCAGGGGCACGATTCGCGGCGATTTCGACGTGGATTCTATCCCTCAAACGACGGAGGAGAGGAGACAGATTTTGGTTGCGGGTCCGACGCTTCAGATGTGGATGGCCCTACCGTCCACAGCGAGGGCGGCCTCTTTCAGCGCTTCCGACAGCGTGGGGTGGGCATGACAGACACGGGCGATGTCTTCGCTGCTGGCACCAAACGCCATCGCCGACGCCGCTTCGGCAATCAGGTCACCGGCTCGCAGTCCCAGGATGTGAACTCCCAGCACCCGGTCCGTCTGCCTCTCCGCCAACATCTTGACTTTGCCTTCGGTTTGACCGAGGGCACGGGCGCGGCCACTGGCGAGAAGCGGGAAAATGCCTTTGCGATATTCGACGCCGTCAGCCTTGAGATCTTCTTCCGTCTTGCCAACCGAGGCGATTTCCGGATGCGTGTAGCAAACGCCGGGGATGCAGTTGTAATCCACGTGACCGTGGCCGGTCACGATGTGTTCCACACAGGCCACTGCTTCCTCCCCCGCTTTGTGCGCCAACATTGGTCCGCGAATGACATCGCCAATGGCATAGATGCCGGGAATGTTGGTCTGAAAATGATTGTGAACCTCAATTCGTCCACGCTCGTCCCGCGCCACACCCACACCATCGAGTCCGAGGTCGTCCGTATTGGGCACGCGGCCGACCGCCAGCAACACCCGGTCACAACGCACCGGCTCGCCGTTCTCACAGGTCACAACACAACCGTCGCCATCTTTCCGCGCGCCGGTCACCTTCGCGCCGAGCCGAAACACAAAGCCCTGTTTCTCAAAAATCTTCTTTGCGTCCGCCGCCATCTCCGCATCCATGCCGGGAAGTATCCGGTCGAGATATTCCAACACGGTCACTCTCGCCCCGAGCCGCAACCACACCGAGCCAAGTTCCAAGCCAATGTAACCGGCTCCGATCACCACCAAATGACCCGGCACTTCCTTGTACGAAAGCGCCTCCGTGCTGGTGCCGATCCGGTCTCCGTCCACTTCCACGCCCGGCAACGGCGCGGACTTGCTGCCGGTGGCGATGAGAATGTGTTTCGCTTCGAGGGTGGCGCCGCCCACGTCCACCTTGCCGGGCGCGGTGATACGGGCATGGCCGGTGTAACGGGTGATCTTGTTCTTCCTTATCAATCCCTCCACGCCTTTGGAGAGCATCGTGACGACGTGATCCTTCCGTTTCATCATCGCCGGCAGGTCGAGCGCAACTTGACCGATGACGATGCCGTGCCCGGCCAAATTGTGTTTGGCTTCGTACAACAACTCGCTGGATTCCAGCAACGCTTTGCTGGGAATGCATCCAATCCGCAAACACGTTCCCCCCAAAGCCGGTTCGCGTTCCACCAAGGCGACATTCATCCCGAGCTGCGCGGCGCGAATCGCCCCTCCATATCCGCCCGGGCCAGCGCCGATGACGATGAGATCGTGTTGAGCCGGCATGGTTACACCTCCGTCAGCATCCGGGCGGGTTCTTCGATGACTTCCTTGATCCGCTTCAGGAACGTCACGGCTTCGCGCCCGTCCACGATGCGGTGATCGTACGTCAACGCGAGGTACATCATCGGACGAATGACGACCTGACCTTCCCGGGCCACAGGACGATCTTGTATCGCGTGCAGCCCGAGGATGCCGGACTGTGGCGGATTGACAATGGGCGTGGAGAGCAACGAGCCGTACACGCCGCCGTTGCTGATGGTGAACGTGCCGCCTTCCAGATCATCGAGGGTAATCTTGTTGTCTTGGGCGCGTTTGCCGAAATCAGCGATGGCCAGTTCGATCTCGGCGAAACTCATGCGATCGGCGCCCCGCAACACCGGAACAACCAAGCCTTTGCCGGAACCAACGGCGATGCCGATGTCATGATAGTTGCGATAGACAATGTCATTCCCGCGCACCTCGGCGTTCAGCGGCGGACACTGCCGCAGGGCATCAATGGTCGCCTTCACGAAAAAGGACATGAACCCGAGTTTCACGCCATGCTTGGCGGTGAACGATTCCTGATACTGTTTGCGCATCGCCACGACGGCGGACATATCCACTTCGTTGAACGTGGTCAGCAACGCGGCGGTTTGTTGCGCCTCGACCAACCGCTTGGCCACCGTGCGCCGCAACGGGGTCATGCGCACGACTTCTTCGCGCCGGTCGCTCAACGAAACCGTTCTCGTTGCCGGCTTCGGCAGCTCCGGTAGCGGTTTCTCAACTTGTCGCAACACGTCTTCTTTCAGCAGCCGCCCGCCGGGTCCGGTTGGTTTGATTTCTTCGATATTGAGTTTGTGTTCCGCAGCCGCGCGGGCCGCGGCCGGCATCACGCGCGGCTGGGCCGTCGGTTCCGCGGCCGGCATGGCAGCCGGTACGCTTGGCGGGGCGACCTTGACCTGACCGGGTTCCAGCAGAGCGATCACTTCACCGACCTTGGCTGTTTCGCCGGTTTTCTTGAGAATTGCGGTGATGGTTCCGGATTCGGGCGCGGGCAGATCAAGCGACGCTTTTTCCGATTCGATGACCACAACGGTTTCGTCTTGGCGAACATTGTCGCCGGGCGTTTTCTTCCATTCACCGATTTCGACTTCGGTGATGGACTCACCGGCGCTGGGGACTTTGAGTTCGACGGGCATGGTGTGGTGTCCTTGGTTGAAAATCAGCAAGCCGGTATGGCTGCCGTGAGCAGTTTGGTCTGTTCCTTTTTGTGGGCGTTGGCTGAGCCGGTCGCGGGGCTGGCAGACGCGGGCCGGGCTACGCAGGTGAACGGGTGGCTTCCGAGAAGCTTGTCGCCAAACCGCAACCGCCAATATGGCCACGCGCCCATGTTGGAAGGTTCCTCCTGCGTCCACACAACCGGGGTGTCTTCGGCAAAACCCGACAACGCTCCGGCCAGGTGATGGTCGGACAGCGGATAGAGTTGTTCGACGCGGATGATGGCCACGCTGTCTGCCTTCTGTTCGTCGCGGCGTTGCAGGAGTTCATAGTAAATCTTGCCGGAACAAAGGAGGATGCGATGAATCTTCTTCGGATGTCGGGCGGCAGCCTCGTCCGGTATGACGCGTTGGAAGGCGCCCTTGACGAGATCTTCCATGGGCGAAATGACGGACAGATGTCGAAGCAAAGATTTCGGCGTGAGAATCACCAGCGGCTTGCGAATCCGGCGCAGAACCTGCCGTCGCAGCAGATGGAAAAGTTGGGCGGGCGTGGTGGGCACGGCGACCTGAATGTTGTCATTGGCGGCCAGGCCGAGAAACCGTTCGAGCCGCGCGCTGGAGTGTTCGGGACCTTGCCCCTCGAATCCGTGCGGCAGCAGCAGGACCAGCCCGCTGAGACGTTTCCATTTTTCTTCGGCGCTGGTGATGAACTGGTCAATGATCACCTGGGCGCAATTCACGAAGTCGCCGAACTGCGCTTCCCACATCACCAAGCCGTCCGGCGTGTCGAGACTGTAGCCGTATTCGAAACCAAGGACACCCACTTCGGAAAGCGGGCTGTTGGCAATCTCCACGGACGCCTGGTCCGGTGAAAGATGTTGGAGCGGACACCAGGAATGACCATTCTGGTAATCGTGCAGGACGGCGTGCCGGTGGCTGAACGTGCCCCGCTCCGCGTCCTGACCCGTAAGACGGATCCGACAACCTTCGCTGGCCAATGTCGCCAACGCCAGCGATTCCGCGGCGGCCCAGTCGAGGGGCTTGTGGCCGGCGGCCATTTCCCGCCGGGATTCGAGGATTTTCTCGATCTTGGGATGGACGTTGAAGTCGGCCGGCAACTTGGTTTGGTTCAACAGCAATGACTGCAGGCGCTGTTTTTCCACGCCCGTCGCGGGTTCGTCGCTTTCGTCCTCCGGACCGCCTTTGTAGCCCGACCAAATACCGCGCAGCGACTCGATGGGCAGCCGGAAGTTCTCGCTGCGCGCCTGGGAGAGTTCCTTCTCCAAATGTTCCCGTCTGGCTTCGGCAATTTCCTCGGCTTCGTGCCGGGTGAGACCGCCGAGTTTGAGCAGATGCTCCAGATAACCTTCCCGGACGGATTTGCGTTTCTCGATGGCGCGGTAGAGCAACGGCTGCGTGAACGACGGCTCATCGCTTTCGTTGTGACCGAGTCGCCGGTAACCGTACATATCCACCACCACATCACGTTTGAAGGTGTGACGGAAGTCCATCGCCAATCGAATCACGGCGGAAACGGCTTCGGGGTCTTCGCCGTTGACGTGGAAGATGGGAATTTGAAGCATCTTGGCGATTCCGGTGGCGTAGGTGGTGGAGCGTCCCTGCGACGGCGTGGTGGTGAATCCGATCTGGTTGTTAACGATGATGTGGAGCGTGCCGCCGGTCCGGTAGGACTGGAGCATGGAGAGGTTGAGGGATTCTTGCACGACACCCTCGCCCATGAAGCTCGCGTCACCGTGAATGAGGATGGCCATCTTGCGGCGACGTTCCGTGTCCCCTTCCCGGTCTTGCTTGGCGCGCACGCGACCGAGCGCCACCGGATTGACATACTCCAGATGGCTGGGATTGAAGCAAAGCGTGAGGTGTACGCGCCGGCCCGTTTCCGTGACCCAGTCGGTGCTGTAGCCCATGTGATATTTCACGTCACCGCCGCTGTTGGCGTCCTTGTCCTCGAACTCACGGAAAATGGCGCGCGGGTTCTTGCCCATGATGTTGGCCAGGACGTTGAGCCGGCCGCGGTGCGCCATGCCGAGGACCACCTCGTCGAGTTTCTGTTCGCCCGCTTTTTCAATGGCCATGTCCAACAGCGGGATCAAGCTCTCCGCGCCTTCAAGCGAGAAACTCTTCGCGCCAATGAACTTCTTGCGGATAAACTCCTCGAACGAGACGGCATCGGTCAGGCGCGTGAAGATGCGGATTTGTTCTTTCCGGGAAAGTTGCGTGTGATTCTGAGTGGACTCCATGCGTTCGAGCAGCCAGCCGCGCAGTTTCAAGTCGTAGATGTGCATGAACTGCACGCCGATGGATCGGCAATACGTGTTGCGGAGTCGCTCGACGATTTCCCGCAACGACATGGTGTCGGTGCCGCCCAACGTTTCACTGGAGAACGTGCGCTCCAAATCCGTTTCGCTGAAGCCGTAATACTCGAGGTCAAGCTCCGGCGACTTGGGGCGAGGGAGCTCGAGCGGGTCAATCTTGGCCATCATGTGACCGCGAATCCGGTAGGCGCGGATCATTTGATCCACACGATCCTGCATGGCGTGGTGACGAGCTTCTGCGGCGGCGGCTGCCGTTGCGACCGCGCGGCGGGAAGAACCGGGCGGATTGAACACACTCCGCGGCCGCGACGACGGACCAATCTGAAAATGACGGTGACCGTTCTCGTCGAGCATCGTCTGCTCGAAGTAACGTTGCCACTCCGAAGGCACTGACGCGGGGTCTTTCTGATAGTCCGCGTACAACGCTTCGAGAAACGCCAGGTTCAAACTGCCGGTCAATCGTTCTTTGTTGCTCATGAAAACCCGTTGCCCAAAAACAACCGACCGGGAGCTAACCCGGTCGGCTTAAGAACCGTTGATCGTCTGCGAAGAATAAGACGAGTCAGGGCTGGTCGGCGGTTTCTTTTGCGCCGTGTTTCCGCAAGAATTCGATCATTGCCTCGCGTTTGCCCTGCATCGCCAACCGCAGCGGCGTGCGACCTTCGATGTCCGCCGCGTTCACATCCACTCCCATCACATCAGACTTGGAGAGCAACAACGCGGCCA
>CAZEQV010000036.1:15809-17413 GCA_964514435.1 uncultured Verrucomicrobiota bacterium | reverse complement strand
GGCGAAGCCGGCGGCGGGTTGATCGTCGTGATCGAAAACGATCCGGATATTCTGTGCATCAACGGCGCGGCGGCGGCGCTGAGTATTTCCGACATACCTTGGGGCGGACCCATTGGCGCGGTACGGGTAGGCCGCGTGAATGGGCAGTTCATCACCAATCCGACACACACGCAACGCGCGGAGAGCGATCTCGACCTTGTGTATGTGGGTAGCGAGAAGGAGTTGGTGATGATTGAAGGCTCGGCGCTGGAATTGCCGGAAGCGGAAATGATGCGCGCCATCGAATACGCGCACGCCGAAGTCCAAAAAGTGATCGGCGCGATCCGCGAGTTGAAGGAGAAAGCGGGCAAGCCGAAACGCGAAGTGCCGCTGAAACTTGTCCGTCCCGAAGTGCTGGCCGAAGCGCGCGCATTGGCCGGCCACGATGTGTTGGCGGCCGTGCTCACGCCCGGCAAGCTCGCGAAGCAAGAAGCCATCACGGCCATCAAGGATCGGGTCGCCGCGGGATTGACAACGAAGTTCCCGGATGTCACCGACTTCGAGATTGGCGAATGCATGTACAAGATCCAATCCGAAGCGATTCGCGGCTCCATTCTCAAGGACAACAAGCGCCCTGACGGTCGCGGCGCGAGAGACTTGCGGCCGTTGACGGCGGAAGTTGGGTTGTTGCCCCGAACTCATGGCAGCGGTTTGTTTGCGCGCGGCGAGACTCAGGCTTTGGTCATCACCACGCTTGGCTCCAAGAGCGATGTTCAGGAGATGGACGGATGGACGGGCGGACCAATCGAGAAACGGTTCATCTTGCACTACAACTTCCCGCCATTCAGCGTGGGCGAGACCGGTCGCACTGGGGCGCCCGGCCGACGCGAAATCGGGCATGGCGCATTGGCGGAACGCTCCTTGGCGCCGATGATCCCCACGGAAGACGAGTTTCCCTACGCCATCCGCGTGACCTCGGAAATCATGGAATCAAACGGCTCCACCTCAATGGCCAGTGTTTGCGGCGCAACGTTGTCGCTGATGGACGCCGGTGTGCCCTTGCGGGCGCCCGTGGCCGGTATCTCGATTGGGTTGATTACGAATGAAACGACCGGGAAAGCCGTGACGTTAACGGACATCTTGGGCAGTGAGGATCATTTCGGCGACATGGATTTCAAGGTGGCCGGCACCAGCAAGGGCGTCACTGGGTTCCAGACCGATTTGAAGCTGGCCGGCCTGAGCTTTGATCTGGCCCGTCAGGCGTTCGAGCAGGCCCGCGAAGCGCGGATGATCATCTTGGGCAAGATGGCGGAAGCCATCGCGGCACCCCGCAAGGAACTGTCGAAGTACGCGCCCCGCATTTATACGATCCAGATCAATCCGGAGAAAATCGGCGCGGTCATCGGGCCGGGAGGCAAGGTCATCAAAGGAATTGTCGAAGCCACCGGCTGCCAGATTGATATTGATGATGACGGCAAGATTCACATCTTCTCGACAACGGGACCGGGCGCTGAGAGCGCGATTGAGCAGATTCGCGCCATCACCGCGGAAGTCGAGGAGGGCAAGATCTACCGCGGCAAGGTGGTCGGCATCAAAGAATTTGGGGCGTTTGTGGAAATCTTGCC
>CAZEQV010000036.1:0-15799 GCA_964514435.1 uncultured Verrucomicrobiota bacterium | reverse complement strand
TGTCAAAAATGTCGAAGACGTCATCAAGATGGGTGATGAAGTCTGGGTGAAAGTGATTGGCATTGATGATCGCGGCCGGGTGAAGTTGAGTCGCAAAGCTGCCATGGCGGAAAAAGACGCCGAGGCAGCCGGCCAGAAGTAGTCACCGCAGCGGGGAAGCGTGGACGCTGGCAGTGTAGGCTCCGTTGGCAGGCTCAAGATGGCTTGTTGAAAATTGAAATGGGTTGCCATGTGCGCACCCCGCGAGTAAAAGCTTCGGAACATCAGGTGTTGTTCCAAGTTTTCACTCGTAACAATCGGAGAAAGATTATGCATTGGAAGATGAACGGACTGCGGCGGTGGATTCTCGCGCTGGTACTTTGTGCCATGACACTTTGGGGCTTGGGCGGCGGGAAGGCGGCCTTTGCCCAAAACGGGGAAGGCGGCGCCGCGCCCGTCAAAGAGCAAACGGCGTGGGACATTATCAAGCATGGCGGGCCAACTTTCGTCGTGCTGATCATCTGCTCCATCTACACGGTGACACTGGTGTTCGAGCGGTTCACCTTCTATCGCAAGGCTGCCGGCAACTCCGAGGACGCGCTCAACAAGATCAAACAGGCCGGCACCATGTCGGAAGCTTTGGCAGCAATCGAAACCGCCCCCGGGGTGGCCGGGCGCATCCTGCGCAAGACCCTCGAATCGGCGCGTGACGGGTACCAGCCAGAAGACATTGAAAAACTGATTCAAGGTGAAGTGACCCGCGAGCTCATTCAGATGGAGAAATATCTGCCGCAGTTGGATTCAATGGTGACAATGTGTCCGCTGATCGGGTTGCTGGGAACCACGGTGGGCATGATCAAGTCATTCAGCAAGGTGGCCGCGCTTGGCATGAGCGATCCCACCCAGCTTGCCGGCGGTATTGCGGAAGCGCTGGTGAATACCGCGGGCGGTCTGGCCGTGGCCGTACCGGCTCTTTTCGCGTTCAATTATTTTACCGGTCGCAAAGAAGCCATCTTGATGGACATGGAAAAAGGTTTGAGCGAATTGCTTGTCATCCTGAAGTCCTCACAGTAATCGCCGATTCGATCGGGACGGTTCCGTATGAAGATCCAACGGCGCAAAATCAAACGCGGTCGCATCGAGATCATTCCGATGATTGATACGATCGTGATCTTGCTGATTTTCTACATGAGCTTTTCGCGGTTTGCGGAGATGGAGCGCGATTCCAGCATCAAGCTGCCCAAGTCGGTGGCCGGCGAAGAGATGAAGAAATTGCCCGGACAGGTCATCTTGAACATGGTGAACGCGGAAGAAATCAGCATTGGCGGTGAGAAACTCTCGATGGCGCAATTGCCGGCCACGTTGGCGGCTCTCAAAGCCCGGCAGGAAGCTACTGATCCATTAAATCCCATGTCGCTCATATTGCGGGGAAGCAAGGATCTCACTTATTCCGAGCTAAGTGATCTGATGAAGGCTTGCTCCAAAGCCGGTATCGCCAACGTCACGTTTGCCACGTCAGACTGACCATGAAACTGCCACGCCGAGCCATCAAACGCGGACGTGTGGAAATCATCCCGATGATTGACACCATCCTCATCCTGCTCATTTTCTACATGTCATTCTCCACGTTCACCCAGAAGGAAAAACGGATGGACGCGAAGATGCCGTTATTGAATCCGAATCCCAAGCCGCCAACTGAAATCGAGTTGGACATCATTCTGCATGTGTTCAACAAGGACCAAGTGGTGGTCAACGGAGCCGCCACATACGATATGGCTTCGTTGCGTTCCGCGATGGAGACCATGGCTGCCATCGGCCAAAAAGCCACGGTGGTGATCGAAGCGGAACCAACAACAGCCTTTCAGGACATCATCAGCGCGTTGGACGCGTGCGCCCAGGCCAATATGACCAAAGTGGCGTTCCGTCCCCTTCAAACCACCGGAGCGCCCACCCCATGATCAGGCCGGGGCGAATGATTCGAGTGCTCACACTCGCCGCCGCCTTCAGCAGTGTGTATGCGTTTGATCTTGCCGCCCAGCAAAAGCCACCGGCACCGCCTCCTCCAAAGCCCAGCGGGCTGAGTGCCGCCCAGCTTTTCCAGAAAGGCGAGGAGCTTTATCAAGACGGCAAGTGGGCGGAAGCGCTGGAGCGTTTCACGCAATTTGAGAAGGAGTATCCGTTCAGCACCACGATTGCCCAAGCGGTGTATTATCAGGGCTGGTGTTGGCTGAGCATGGGACGCTACGAGGAAGCCGCCGCTGCCTTTGAACGTATCACCAAGAATTTTTCCAATTCACCCGTCTTCCCGGACGCCATGATCAAGCTGGCAGAATGCCGTGGAGAACTGAAGGATTATGCCAAGGCTCTGGAACTGTACCGGTTCTTTCAGCAAACCTATCCCCGCCATCAGATGACCGCTCAAGCCATGTTGGGTGAAGCGTGGATGACCTACAAGCAGTCTGTGGCCGTCAAGGATTCGAATCCTGAAGAGTTCGCCAAAGCTCTGCAAACCGCCCTGGCTCTGGCACAACAAGTACGAGCCCGATTTGGTCAGGACAGTTCGGCCAATCTGGATGCCTTGTTCCTGATGGCGCAGATCGTCAGCGAAGAGAAGCGGTACGACCAAGCCAAGGAGATTTACAAGGAAATCGCCAAACGCCGCAACACGCCCCGCGCCACGGCGGCTCTCTACTTGGCCGGCGAAACGATGTTCACCGCCAAAAAGTACGAGGACGCCATCAATTATTTTGAGCGTGTACAACCCAAAGCCGTCATTTTGGCAAACATTCAAGCCGAGATCGAAATCATACGCAGCGCCATTTCCCGGCAGCCTGAAAGCAGGATGTTTTTCCTTTCTCAGATTGAAGCGTTGAAACGCATGGCAACGCAGGTCCAATCACAGCCCGAATTTCGTGCCCTGGCCTTGTTTCGCATTGCTACCTGTTACCAGTTTCTCAACAAACCCGAGGAAGCCAGCATTGTATATCGGCGATTCTTGACGTTATTTCCCGACGACCGCCTCGGTGAACAGGCGCATTTTGGATTGATCGTGACCCTCGCAGCGCGCGGACAGAACAAGCAATCCATCGAAGAAAAGGAGGCGTTCAAAAAGAAGTATCCGGGAAGCAAGCTGCTCGACGAAGCGGAATTCGTGGAAGCACAGAATGCCTTTGCAACGGGCGATTTTGAGACGGCACTTTCTGCCTATCAACGCGTGCTCACTGCCAGCAAAGACGACAAGGTGATTCAGTCAGCGGAGTTCTACATTGGCCTCTGCTACATCAACCTCGACAAGCTACCAGAGGCGCTCAACGTCTTTCGCACGTTTGCCGAGAAACACCCTCAATCAGAGTCCACTCCCGACGCTCTCTTCCGCATTGGCCGGATCCATTTCGAGTTGTCACAGCGAGCCGAGAAAGCCGGTAACGCCGAGGAACGGTTGAAACAACTGGCAGCAGCAGCAGAGGCGTTTGAGAAACTCCGGAAGGATTACAAAGACCACAAGTTAGCACCCGATGTGACCTTCCAACTCGGCTATCTCTACGTCTATCAAGCCGGCGGGGCTGCGCCGATGATCGAAAAGGCCATCGCGACATTCCGTGAGTTTGTCACGAACTCACCGGACTACAAGAATGCAGAGGGTCGCGTGCTGGCGCCGGAGGCTTTCTACCAAATCGGACAGTGCCACTTTGCGTTGAGCCAACCGACGAAAGCGATAGAAGCCTACAACCAGATCATCGCAGACTATCCGACGGCGGAACTGGCGCCGTTTGCTGCGTTTGAAATTGCCAGCATGTACGCGGCGCAGGATGACATCCCCAAGACAATCGCCGCGCTGCGTTCGTATGTGGAAAAGTATCCCGATCACTCCAACGTCGGCAAAGCCTTGCATGCCATCGCGGGCGAATTGGAAAAGCAAGCCGCCGCGATGGAACAACGCGACCCCGCCGGGGCTAAAAAAATCCTCGACCAAGCCATTGCGGAATATCAAGGCTTGATCCGGCGCGCCGTGGCCGCCGATGAGAAGAATACGGATCTCCGCCACGCCGCCATTGATGCGCAAATCCGCATCGCCAAACTCCTCAGTCAACGCGGCGAAAACGATGCAGCCGTGGCGGACTGCGAAGAATTCCTGTCCAAGTTTGAAAAAGACACGCTCGCCGTGCGCGCCATCATTGGACAGATCGTCGAGATTTACAGCCGGGGCCGACGATTCAAGGATGCCCACGAGAAGCTCGAATCCATTTCCACGCGCTACCAACAAAATGCCGCTGTGCGAGTCGCCACGGCAACGGCCCAGATTGATCTGGGATTGGCCGAAGGCAATTTTGCTGCCGCCAACATCGGAGCCGCCAAACTCCTTGCCGACCCGGAACGCGACCGGCTTCCGGCATCGAGCTATCTCTCGATGGGCGGAGTGTTTATTCGAACCGGCAGATCTCAACAAGCGATTGATGTGTTCCAAAAGATCTTGACCCAATACAAGGATGACACCCAGGCCATACCGCTGGCCACATTGGGATTGGGACAAGCCCACTTTGACCTTGGCAAGTATGACATTGCCGAGGGCCATCTCACCAAGTATTTGGAAATGGCGGCGGCCGACCCCCGACCACCCGGGCTGGCAGACGCTCGCCTGACATTGGCCAAGATTTATCTCAAAACCAACCGCACCAAGAACGCCGTTGACCTGCTCAACGCTCTGTTGACCGGACGCGGTTCGACCGTCGTGGAGGCTGCATTCTTATTGGGCAACTATTTTTATGAATTGAGCGACCCGGTCAAGCTCAAAGACAATCACAAGCTGGCGCTCGCCTACTACACGCGCGTGATGCTGGTGAACCAGGAAGCAATGGGGGAACTGGCTCAGTTCCGAGCCGCGCAATGCCACGAAACACTCGGCAACCGGGAAGCAGCCTGTTCTGTTTATCGGGCCTATCTGAAACGATTCGCTACCGGCAAGTATGCTGAGGAAGCCAAAGCACGATCCGCGATTGTGTGCGCGCCGCCAAAATAACAAGGATTCCTGCTGGAAATGTGTTAGTTTGCCGTTAAAGTAAGCTGGAGGATGCAATTATGAAGCTGGTATCACGAACGTTCCTCAAGTGGCTGTCGGGGCAGACACGACTGATGCAGTATTTCATCATTGCGCTGTTGCTGCATCTGGGCGTGCTCTTTGGACTGACACTGATCAAAGTGGCCACGGCTACCGTAAAAATCATCGCCGATTTCCGCGATGTCTCCCTCCCTCCCATGCAACAAGATGATGTGGATCCGTATGCCGTCTATCGTGATTTTGAGTACAGCGGACCAACGCTGGGCGGCGGCGGCGGCGCCGGGGGCAAAGGTCCCGGCGGCGTGCCGACAGCCGGTGGCGGCACACCGGAAAAATACAATGCCGCCATCATGAGTTCACCGTCGCAGTCAGCCACCCCAAGCGTTGGAGAAGTCATTGGTGTCTTTAGCGAGGCTGCCACAGCGGTGGGACGACCGGTTGGCGGCGCGAGCGGCTTGGGCATGCCGGCCATGGGACTTGGTGACGCCAAGATCGGCACCGGCGGCATCAAGGGACCGGGCGGTCCGTTGGGCATGCGCATGGGGCCACAACGTTCCATCGCCATGAAAAATCACGGCGCCAGCGCGGCTACCGAGAAAGCTGTCATGGCCGCCCTGCGTTGGCTGAAACAGAATCAAGAGCCGGATGGCTCTTGGAAGACATCCAAGAGCGATTACGGCGGCTCTGGATTGGCTCTGCTTGCTTTTCTCGGACATGGTGAAACACCCGACTCTGAGGAATTTGGAGCCACAGTTCAAAAGGGGCTGACATTTTTGGTGAACGGCATACAAAGTGACGGGGTCGTCAAGGGCGGCAGTATGTACGCACAAGGCATCGTCACGCTCGCACTCTCCGAAGCCTACGGCATGACGCAATCCCCCATGATTCGCGAACCGCTGGAACGAGCCGTCGGCGCCATTCGGCGCTCGCAGCGCGTTCCCAAGTCAGATCCCAAACATGTCGGTGGTTGGCGATATACCATGAACGCCAAAGATGCCGACCTCTCCGTGTCCGGTTGGCTCATCATGGCCCTGAAGTCAGCGGGGTCAGTAGGCATTGATGTGCCGAAGGAAAACTATGACTTGGCCATTCAATACGTTCTCAACGCACAAGGTGGCAGCGGCTTCACCTATTCGGGCGGCGGGAACCCCTCAATGGCCATGACCGGCGTGGGCGTGCTTTGCCTCCAATTCCTTGGCAAGGGCAGCGATTCGCGAGTGAAGAAAGCACTTGAGATGCTACGGGACGAAAAGTATGCGATGGACTGGGAAGCCTCCCATGGCTGGAATATGTATGCCTGGTACTACGTCACGCAGGCTATGTTCCAAGCGGGCGAAAACCATTGGAAGTACTGGAACAAGCTCATGCAGGAAACCCTCATCAAGAATCAAGCAGCCGATGGGCATTGGCCTGTCCCACCCAAGAGCCAAAGCGAAAACAAGGAACTCGCCAAGTTCCCGGTCTATTCAACTGCTTTGGGTGCCTTGATGCTTGAGGTCTATTACCGCTACCTGCCGATTTACCAGCTCATCGAAGGACACCCGGCGCTTCAGACACCGGGTGCGACTACGACGACAACTTCAGCCAAATAGTGGCGAACAAGCTGTTCTATCCCGCTCAACGGACACCGGGTTTGCAGTCCGGTTTGTCCTTGCCCAGAGGTTCCTTCTTGACGGTGATATTCGTGGCAGAGCCAACCTTCTCCTTGTTCTCGGCAATGAAACTTATCCATTTCTCAGGAACGTCCGCTTCGGCAAAGATTGCCTCCACCGGGCATACCGGCACACAGGCCGTGCAATCAATGCATTCATCCGGGTGAATGTACAGACGGTCATCCACCTCATAGAAACAGTTGACAGGACAAACCTCCACGCAGTCGGTGAATTTGCATCCCACACAAGGTTCGGCAACAACATGTGCCATGGTCTCTTCCTCCAGAATCGGTTTTCTTTAACGTTTGCTCAGGTCCAACGTTGCTATGCTATACTCCAACGACATGACCATCGCCAAGCGGAATCTCCGAGATCACGCCACACAACTTCTCGACGGACTCCGCCGCGCCCACCCCGACTTTCACTGCGCGTTGAACCACTCCAACCCGCTCCAGCTTCTTATCGCCACCATCCTTAGCGCCCAATGCACGGATGAACGGGTCAACATGGTGACCCCCGCCCTTTTCGCCCGGTTCCCCGATGCTGACGCGTTCGCCAACGCCAGACTGCCGGAACTTGAATCTCTTATCCGCTCCACCGGGTTCTACAAGAACAAGGCGAAATCCATCGTTGGTTGCTGTCGTGCGCTTGTGGAGAAGCACAAGGGAAACGTACCGGCGACGATGGAAGAACTCGTCAAGCTGCCGGGCGTCGGACGGAAAACGGCCAATGTCGTGCTGGGAGTGGCATTTCAGAAAGCCGAAGGGATCGTCGTGGACACGCACGTCCACCGGCTGGCCCGTCGCTTGGGATTGACCCGCCAGAACACACCGGAAAAAATCGAGGCCGCGCTCATGAAGATTTTCCCGAGCCAGGATTGGATCGCCCTCTCGCACCTCCTGATCTTTCATGGACGCCGCCGCTGCACCGCCCGCAATCCTGACTGCGAACACTGCGAACTGGCCGGGCTTTGTCCGAAATGGGGCGTGACCCTCAAGAAATCGCGCGCCCAGTCTGCTTGACCAGACGCGAGAACATCTGCGTCTTGTGGCGAAGCGCGGGGTCTTTGTCCAATTCCCGCACCGTCTTCTCCAAACGGTAGGACCAGTTGGCGTCCGAGACCGCGCCCGGTACGTTGAACCTGGCTTCGCTGCCGAACACGTCCGTGATCATCAGCACCGCGAGCCACGAGTTTGACGCCAGCACTCCGCGCAAAATCATTTCGTGGACATGGTCGTTGAACTCGCGAACAACCGGCTCCCCTTCCCGCCCGCAATACTTCATCCAACGCTTCATTTCCTCCACATCATTACGCTCGCCCATCTCGCGCCACATTTTCGATACCGGATCATGATCATGCGTGGCGGGTGTGGCCAATGACATCAGCGGATACGTTTTGCCGTCCACAAACGAATGATCCTTCTCCCGTAGAAAGTGAGGAATCTTGTATCCCGGTATTCCCAACTTTTCCAATGATACCGGCACGTAAGGCGGAACCACACCTAGATCCTCGGCCACCACGCTGGTATCCCCGGCCGCTTCCATCACCATCGCCAGCAGTTCCTCGCCTTGCTGTTGATTGGCCGCGCAATGTTCCGGCGTGTCATCGGCATTCGGTTTGAAGTGCGGCAGCCTCCCGCCGGTGACTTGAGCGGCTTTCTCTTCCGTCAGCGGCAGGAATCGCGCGTTTTGGTCGGGCTTCCACGGGAACGAATAAATGCGGAAGAACCCCAGCACGTGATCAATACGAAACAGATGAAACGCCTTGTGAATGTTGCCCACCCGCGTCCGCCACCAGTCAAAGTTCCTCTGCTTCATTACGTTCCACCGATACAACGGAATGCCCCAGTTTTGCCCCCATTTCTCCGTGAATGGATCAACCTTGAAGACCTTCTCCGGTGGACAACCGCCGTTCCAATCCAAGTCAAAAATATCGCGATTCGCCCAAACATCGGCGCTGTATCGCCCCACCCCAAACGGAATGTCCCCCATCAGATAAACCTTCTTCGCTTCACCGTACGCTTTCACCGATTCCCACTGCGAGAACGCAATCCACTGGACGTACATGAAAAATTGAATCCGCCTCAGATACTCCTCGCGCTTGGCCTCCGGCAACCCCATCACCCAACTCCACGCCCGCCGCGGGCTTTGTCGGTCGGCTGGCCATTCGTCCCATGTCGGCCAGTTGTGGTAATCCTCCATCAACACGCGAAACAGCGCGTAATCCGAAATCCAATCCCCGTTCTGCCCCAGGAACGAACGAAACTGACCGGCGCGCTCCGTATCCTTCTTCCAGTGTCGTGACAGAAAAGTTTGAAACGCTTCCCACAATAACGCCCGCTTCAACGCCTTGACTTTCGGATACTTCACACTGCCCTGACGGAGTTCCGCCAACAGCTCCGGTGTCGCCACGGCCTTGAACTTGGACGAGGTTAAGTCCGGCAGGCACCGCGGTATCGTGGCAATGGTCGTGGGTTCAAGCGCCAAGGAACTGATCGCGTTGTACGGGCTGTTGTCGTCACTGGTTTCATTGATCGGCAACACTTGCAGAATGTTCAGGTGATGACGGTGACACCAATCTATCATCTGCCGCACGCCGTCCGTGTCACCGATGCCGCAATCGTCTTCCGTTCGCATCGAGAATACCGGCTCCAGTATGCCGGCCAACTTTTGATCCGCGCACAGATTCATAGGCCGGGAGTTTTAGGTTCCGGCCACCTCGAAGACAAGCGGGAAACTCAAGGCATCCGCAACACCTGCTCACGCCCACCACGGTTGAGACGCACGCGCCGCGACTCAATCGCCACCACAACGGCATCCTCGACGGATTCGCCTTCTTGGACTGTCATGCCGTTGATCATCGCCTCGCGGGTTCCTCCCGCGATGGTGACGCCCTGCAACACCAACTTGACCGGCTCCGGTTCGGGTACGCTTGCGACGGGAGTCGCAACCGTCTCGACGACCAAGGGGGCAGGTACCGGTGCCGTCGTTTCCTGCTCGGCCTTCATTCTCTCCAGGAGCTTGGCCACGAGCGCCTCTTCTGCCGCCGCGACTTCCCGCGTGCGCTCCTCCACCACTGCTGGCGGTGTGGCGGGCGACGATACCACAACCGTCGTTGAAAGATTGCTCATCAGGAACAGAGTTGACGCGACACCTGCGAGGACAAGCGTACCGGCTCCGATCAACCAGCGGCGCTTTGTTGATTTCGAACGGGCAGGCGTGTACTCGCTGCGCCCATGAACCCGGTACGCAGGGGCCGCCGCCATTCCGTCAGGCGTGACCGCTTGAAACGAGGCGTCGCGGGTGCGCTTCAGGGCTTCGTTGATGAGGCTCACGCGAACACTCCTTCCAATTCCTCGATGGCAAGTTTGACTGTCCTTTTGTCAAGGATACCGGTTTGGGTGACAAACCCGGCAAGGAGCGCTTTGTCGCAAACAGCATTGATCAGACGCGGAACCCCACCGGAGTACCTGAACACAGCCTTGAGCGCCTTGTCATCAAACCGGGGAACGCCGTTCGCCCCGGCAAGGGTGAGGCGGTGATTCACGTAAAACGCTGTTTCCTCGAAGTCCAGCGGACGCAGATGGTAATGAACCGTGATGCGTTGCCGCAGTTGACGCAATTCGGGACGTTGGAGAAGGTCGCGAAGTTCGGGTTGCCCCATCAATATGATCTGCAAGAGCTTTTGGTGGTCGGTTTCAAGGTTGGACAGCAGACGGATTTTCTCCAGCAGATCAATCGAGAGATCTTGCGCTTCATCAATGATGACCACCACGTCGTTTCCCAGATTGGCTTGTTCGAGCACAAATTTGTTGAGCGCCTGGATGTACGAGAGCCGGTCCAGCCCATAGACTTGAAGATCGAACTCGGTGCAGATGCCGCGCAGCAGAAGGTCAAAATCAAGGCAGGGATTCAATATGAGCGCGGTCTTGTAGGTGGGACCGAGATCTTCGAGGAGTTTCCGGCAAATTGTGGTCTTGCCCGCACCCACATCGCCGGTCAGACAGATGAATCCTTTGCGTTCTCGGATTCCATAAAGGAGGTGATTGTACGCTTCCTGATGTTTCGGACTGAAAAACAGGAATCGTGGGTCTGGCGTGATATTAAAGGGCTGTTCACGCAGATGATAATATTGTTCGTACACGGCTACGGTTCCTCCAAACGGCCACTACGCCCGTATTAAAGCAGTCCGTATGCCGCAAAGAGATCAACCCAAGAAGGTTTGTCATCAAACATTTATCGCCCAAGGTAGAGAAGGTCACTTGGGGATTGATTGACGCGGCCGCGAATTGGTGAATGCGGTTTGGATGTCTGCCCGAATCTTTTCGATGATCTGAGAAGAAGGCTTCTGCCCGGCCGGCAAGCGGCCATACTTGAATGCCGGCAACGAACGGGATAGCGAGCGCGAACCATCCGCCCAGCTTTGTACCCATTGACGGGCCTTGTTTTGGTCCGATTGTGCGGCCGTTTCCAGCCACTTTGCGCCACTGATGGTCGCAGCCAAGTCATCCAGATCGGCCACGTTGCCGGATGACTCACTGTCCAAGTCTTCCTTGCGGATGCCGGCAGCCTGACCGGCATCGAACAATCCCTCAAACATTCCTCCCGAAACGAAATGCTGCGCCAAGTCGCTCCGCCCGGCCAAGACTGGTCTGCCACCGGCACGCAGCCACAGCCACAGGCCACTGAACATCAACCGGGATTCATCGCCAAGCGTGCTCGTGATATTGCTGCTTGCCACGTTCGCCATGACCTCACCACAAAGACGAGCAAAGATGGCATCGAAGTCCGCCCCTTGGTTGATCTGTTGAATGGCAATGTCCCGGTAACGTCCCGCCGGGGAAATCGCTGGTTCCGCAACGACCACGCTCGCCGTTGCGGCTGACCATATCAGAATGTAGGCGGTCGCCTTCACACGTCGCCGCGAGTGACCGGACTCGCACCAAGACCGCGCCTATTTGCGCCCAAAACTGACGCCAACCGAACTGGTTCCGTGATCGGCGCAAGCTTGGTTGGTGGGAACTTCCGCCGGGCGCACGTCCTTTTGAACATACCCGTTCTGTATCAACCAAGCTTCGACTTCATCCCCGCTGACATCTGCCAGAATCTTGCCGTCCACCTCGATGGTGGGCTGCAAGGGCTGTCCACTCTTCTCCACCATCTCCTGATAGAAGGCCATGTTGTTGATGATATCCTTGTCCTCGAAGGCAAGGTTGTATTTGCGGAACACCGCGCGAACGCCGTTGCTCCAGCCACAGGACGGTTTCAAATAGGCAGTAATCTTGGGTTGTTTCATCGTTTTCTCACGCTCCACACTTCTTATGGGGCATCAGCAGCGAAAAAGCAAGCGAACCAGGATCCGTGCGGACCGCGATGGTGCGCGTGCCATAGGATTTTGCCGATGGATGCTTATGGCATGTTGAACTGCATCAAGTCGCCGGTGCCCTTTTGTCCCAAAAACCGATAGCGGATCGTACCGGCAGTCGGCGTCCATTCGTCGCCTTGTTGAACAAAGAGCAGCCCTTTGATGGCGACAGAAGATTTCTTGTCCAACGTGGCCGGGTTCATCGTAACGTTCGTCCCTTTCTTGAATGAAAGTTTGTAGCCTTTCGTAGGCGAGTATCGCGCTTTTCGCTCCGGGAAGTTTATCTGGTCACCGTTTGGCAGCGTCAGAATGGCCGATGCCACGGTTTGGAGTTTCCCGTTGATGTCCTTCTGCTCGATAATCAGTTGTAGGCCCCAATCTCGTTTGAAATTGGCCATGTCTTCTGCTGTCACAGGCTTGGTGACGGGCTCATTCTTGAAAACCAACGGGACGCCCGCCACCTTGCCGGAGCCGTTCACGGTACCCATCACGCCATTTGTGCCGCCGCCAATGTCCATGATCTCCAAGGGCAGCGATGCTTCGCCCTTTGACGATGCCGGATCACCGTCCTTGGTGCCGACAAATGCGCCTTTTGACCGGGCCGTCGGCACGTCGTTAACAGTCGTCACCGAGCCAACGCCACCGGATAGCTGCGAGTTGCCGTCTGCGTCAGCAATCCCTTCGACGGTACCCATCGCCATCAATCTGCCAGATTCGTCCTGTGCCACATCCACGGTGAACGGACGACTGCCGCGGGGGGTTACACCCGTGTAAGTGCCGGCAAGGTACGCAATGGCGGTCAACAGCGCGTTGCCGGTCGGAAACGTGAAGGTATAGTTGCCGGTGGGCACAACGGCCGGTTGTGCGCCGGGATGGGCTCCGCCTGTTTCGAAAAAATTGTCCAAGTAGAGCTGGCCGGTGGTGATCGTCATCAACTCCGAGTATCCGTACAGATTGACCGAGAACTGTTGGTCATTGTTCAATCCCCAATCCGTATTCGCGGTTGTGCCATTGGCACCGGCCACACCGTAGGACGCAAACTCAGTCCACTGATACCCGTTGGAGATATCAAGGTCGTAGAAACAAGTCACAACTTTCGTGGCGGCGTTGTACTCCATGCGCACCGCGCTGTTCGCAGCCACATCACCAACCAACGTTGCAGTGTCCGAGTTGCCGGTAGCCACATCATCCGTTTCCATGTTCGCCACAAACCCCTTGCCACCTGAGACGGCGTAGAGTTCCACGTAGATTTGGCTCTTGTTGTTGGTCGGGTGAAACAAGCTGATACCACCACTGTTGACTTGTCCAAACACGCCGGGGATCGTGCTGTTGAATGTGTCCACCTGCAACGTCCAGTTGGCGTTGACGGGAAAGCGAGTCAACTTCCACGGCCGATATGTGTCTCCGATCGTGGCGGCATTGTTGCACGTGAACTCCAGCCGCCCATTGATCTCATTGGCCACGACACCGCCCAGTTTGATGTCGTCTCCCCATTTCGTCGCGCTCTTTGCGTCGTCGTTGAAGTCATCTCCGTTGTCAGCGACGGCGCCGATTGACAGGCAAAGCGACACACCGATCCATCCTGCTTGTATCCACGTTTTCATCTTCCGCTCCTTTCGATATTCAACCATTGGGCGCTCGCAGACCATTGCGGGCTGCTGATGCAACCTGAGGTTGTGCGCGGGAGGCGATCATAGCCAACGCCTCCTGCGCGGTTTCGGTTTGGGCGCGCCGCAAGGCAAACACAGCGCGCATTTGCAAATTCAAACTATTTGGCGTCGTGGCAATCCTCACCAATTCCGGCACGACCAGTTCATCGAACATAAGGCGAGCCGACGATGCAGGCTGCTGAAATGCCGTCCGCCCCAGCGCATTGAAACCGGCCACTCTGGCCGATGGGTCGGATTCCGCCATCACAACCGCCGCCAGTTTCTCAGCAGGAATATCCGCTTGCGGCAACATCGCCTCATACAACCGCCGCCGCACATCCGCATCCTGCTCCGATTCAAGCATGCCGGCCAATGTCGTGCCCAAGTTCGTCACCGTTTCATGCGCGCTGATCGCCCAGGCTGCACCGGCTCGAACATTTGGATCCCTGTCGCTACCGGCCAGTTCCACCAACCAAGGGACGACATCGTCCGAGGTATGTGCCAGCGATTCCACAGCCAACGTTCGCAACTCGGGAGACACACCCACTGCGGACACGAACTCTTTGAACATCGCCCCGGTCCGCGCGAACGGAAACCTGCCGAGACTGTTCAGCACTTGCTCCGCCAAAGCATCTTCCGGCACACGAGCGAACGCATTGCTCAAGGCCGCCAATGAAACGTCACCGCCAATGTTTCCCAACCCGCAGGCCGCCTCGATTCTCAACGCCAGCGACCGCTTGGAGTCCTGCAAGATTTCTGCAAGCCGACCGGCCACCGCATCGTTTCCGCGCGCGCTTAGTCCGCGAATCGCGGCCAACGCCACTCGTTCATCAGTGCCGTCCACCAACGCCCACAGCATTGGAAAAACTTTTGGGTTGCCCGTGCTGCCAATGAGTTGCGCCATGAATGCCCGATGTTCGGGCGGCGCCTCCATCATCACCTTTTCCAGAGCTGCGAGTGCCGACGGCGTAGCTTCCCGAGCCAGCCGGTATGCGAGTCGCCGCCTTTGGGTCCAGTCCTTCGATTCATCCAGAAAATCGGCGATCGCTCCGCCCAAATCATGGCCCGTATTCATCCAGCGCGTTTCCAGTCGGCGTCGAACCACACCTCCCACTTGGCGACCCAGCACATCCACCACCGGCTTGGTTAAAACCCGTTGTGCTGACGGCAAGATGGCACGGTCGGGTTGATCACTGGGGAATCTGTCTTCGATCCACACTGATGCCAAGACCACCAATACCGGAAGAACTGCCAGCGAAGTCCCACTGACTATCACAGTTCGCCATTTCATAGTCATAAGGTGGACCTCTTTGGGAGTTTATTCAATGTGTTGGCAGGCACTATGAGTTTCCTGTTGCGACTCTTTTTGCTGGATTATCATGGCAATCCGGGAATTGGGGGGCTGGCGGCGGTGTTGTTGGTTTCGTCTGTCTCCAACACCTTGTTGAAATTGTCCACCGCGAAAATGAGAAACTTTCCGGTCAGATCCGTGCCTTTGGGCACTCGCAGTCTCAGCTTAACCGGCTTGTCTTTCGGCAACGCCTTGGCAACCTTGCCGGCCGGCTTCACAGCCAGAAGTCTGTCGCCGTCATCCAACGCGTCATCATCAGAGAGATAGAATGCCAGCGCGTGGTCAGGCAGACCAGTCAGGTCGAACTGCGTGAGTGTCAGTGTGCCTTTGAGTTTGCAGGCGGCCGGGACGGTATTGGTCTTGCAGGTCTTGAGGATGGCGGCGGTGGCTTCGGCGTAAACGGTGCTCTTGTTGCGGAGTGTCAGCGTGCCGTTGATCGGGCAGAGGACGGCCTTCGTGGTGTTGGAACAGACGCCGAAGGTGACGTTCCAGTTGGCGTTCAAGTCAATTGCGGAGTCGCTCCAAACCACGGTCGCGGTGCAGGTGGTGCCGAGCGAACTGATGGCGCGAATCGTGTCGGTGCCGGTGAGACCGTTGTTGGTGTATTGGAAGGCGGCTTGACCGGCGCCGTCGGTCGTGTTCGTGCCGGCGGCGCCCGTGTTCGGGCCGGTAATCACCGCGAAGGTGACCGGGATGCCGGCGAGCGGGGCGGCATTGCTGCTGACGGTGGCGGTGACGGTATGGTTG
>CAZEQV010000035.1:9342-17733 GCA_964514435.1 uncultured Verrucomicrobiota bacterium | reverse complement strand
GGCGTGGCGGCTTTATTTTCTGCCGACGCCATCTGCCGCTAAAGTTTGCGGGCCGCGCAGTAGGCGATTTTAAAGCAACTTGGGGCACCCACGATTCTCGTCAACGCCGCGGGCGGCAACGACCCGAAAGTCACGGTGACCGATCAGATGGCATTTCAAGACATCAAGCTCGACGACTGGCGAGGTTGCTTCGATCTGAACTTGGCCGGTGGCGTATTGTTGCCCTGCCAAGAGTTTGGCCCCGGCATGTGCGAGCGAAGAAAAGGCAGCATCATCAACATTGCCAGTGTTAGCGCGCATCTGCCGCTGTCGCGCGTGGTGACCTATTCCGCCGCCAAAGCGGCTGTGTTGAATCTGACGCTGTTCCTTGCCCGCGAATGGGCGCCCCGGGGCGTTCGCGTCAACTCCATCACACCGGGCTTCTATCCAGCCGAGCAGAACCGGCGGTTGTTATTCAAAGAGGACGGCACGCCCACCCCGCGTGCGCAAGCGATCCTCGGACACACGCCGATGGCGCGATTTGGCGAATCGCACGAACTGATTGGAGCCGCGTTGTTCCTCGCCTCCGGCAAGGCCAGCAGCTTCGTTACCGGAACCGACATCCGGGTGGATGGCGGCTTCCTCAGCCAGACGATTTGAAGCGCAGACACTGTGCTTTGTGGTACAAAGCACAGTGGCGAGCGCTGCGTTACACTTGATTCGGAGGGACGCGTTCTGTCGCGTCCGCCGGCGTGGGGTTGCGGCCACGACGGATTATGGCGCTCCAAGCTGCCTGCCGGATGATCCACGCTCTTCTGTCACATCCTGCGCGGACAGACTCTAACTCACTACGTTCTGGGGTGAGCCGGCAAGGTGGGCGCGGATGTTGGCGGCGACGGTTCGCATCAATCGTTGCCGTGCGGCCTTGGTGGCCCAACCGAAATGCGGCGTGATGATGCAGTTCGGCGCCCGCAGCAACGGGTTGTCCGATGGAGGAGGTTCGACACTCAAGACATCCACGGCCGCACCGGCGATCTTACCGGCATGAAGGGCGGCGGCCAGATCCGATTCATGGACGAGCGGGCCGCGACCGGTGTTGATGAGAAAGGCAGACGGTTTCATCAGCGCCAGCCGGGCAGCATTGATCAGATGACGGGTCTGGTCGGTCAGCGGACAATGCAGACTCACGACATCGCTCTGTCGCAGCAACGTCTCCAAATCCACACCGGCGGCGCGACTGTGGAACAGTACATTCATGCCAAAAGATTCGGCGATGCCGGCCACCTTGCGACCAATGCTGCCGTAGCCGATGATGCCCATGGTCAACCCGTCCAGTTCAATCAATGGCGTTTCCCAGTAAGCGAAGTCCGGGCACTTTGACCATTGGCCTTCGCGGACGCCACGCGAATGGTCGCCGACGTGGTGCGTGAGTTCGAGGAGCAACGCAAAGGTCAGTTGCGCCACGGACATGGTGCTGTAAGCCGGTACGTTGGTGACGATGATTCCGCGTTCTTTGGCCGCGACGCAATCCACCACATTGTAGCCGGTAGCCATGACGCCGATGTAGCGGAGTTTCGGCAACTGCAAAATGGTCGGGCGATCGAGGATGACTTTGTTGGTTAGCACGATCTCCGCGTTGCCGGCCCGCTCCACCGTCAAGTGGGCGGGGGTCCGTTCATATATCTTCGACTGCCCAAGCGGATGGAGTTCGTCCCAGGAGAGATCGCCCGGATTGGCCGCGTGACCGTCCAATACAACAATAAGGGGAGTGTTCACAGCCGTTGCACGGTGAGGCCGCCGTCCACCATCAGGACGGCGCCTGTCGAATAAGGAAAGTCACCGCGCGCGAGCGCGGCGACGACCTTGCCGACGTCTTCGGGGGTGCCCCAGCGCGGTTGGATGGCCAGACCACCGGCAAGAAGCTTGTCGTATTTCTCGGTCACAGCGGCGGTCATGTCGGTCTTGATGACGCCGGGACGGACTTCATAGACCGGTATGCCGAACTCACCGAGACGAGCCGCCCAAAGCTGCGAGGCCATCGCCACACCGGCTTTGGAGATGCAATAATCGCCGCGGTTCACGGACGCAACCGTTGCGGAGATGGACGAGACGTTGATGATGGAACAGCCCGGTTGCTTTTGCTCGATCATCCACTTGGCGACCGACTGCGTGAGAAAGTACGGACCTTTCAAGTTGGTTCGAATCAGGTAATCGAAACTTTCCTCACCGGCCTCGAGAATGTCGGCGCGGACTTTGGGGGCAACGCCGGCATTGTTGACCAGCACATGGAGTCGTCCGAACTTTTCACGCACGGCTTCGAGGAGTTGTTGACGCGCCGTGGCATCGCCGATGTCACAGGGATGATAGAAGAACTCCTTGTGGTCGCACGTTGGCCGCACACCGCAAATGGCGACCTCGAAGCCGTCCTTCAAGAGGGACTGCGCCACGCCCAGTCCGATGCCGCGACTTCCGCCGGTGACGAGGGCCACCCGCTTCATGCTTTCAATTCCGGTATGTTGACCCAGGCGCGTTTCTGCCAGGACTCGAGGCCTTTTTCGGCGAGTTGAACGCCCTTGGCGCCTTCCAGCAAGGTCCAGGGGAACGGTTCGTTCTTGACGACGTGGCGCAGGAACAATTCCCACTGCACTTTGAAAGCGTTCTCGTAGGTCTGCTGGTGCGGCACTTGTTGCCAGCCCTCGAAGAAGTTGATCGGCTGGTCAATGTCGGGGTTCCACGTCGGGCGCGGCGTCGCGCCGTAATGTTGAATCCAACAATGCCGCAGCCCGGCCACGGCTGAACCGCGCGTGCCGTCCACTTGAATCGTCAGCAAGTCATCACGGCGCACGCGCACGCACCAGCTCGAATTGAAATGAGCGATGATGCCGCCATCCAGCTCGAATGTGGCGTAAGCCGAATCATCGGCGGTGCATTGATAGGGCTTGCCGGATTCGTCTATGCGCCGGGGAATGTGGGTCGCGCCGAGGCAAGAGACGGCCTTCACAGTGCCGAACAGGTTGTCGAGCACGTATCGCCAGTGACAAAGCATGTCAATGATGACGCCGCCGCCGTCTTCTTTTCGGTAGTTCCACGAGGGACGCTGAGCCGCCACGTGATCGCCTTCGAACACCCAGTAGCCAAACTCGCCGCGCACGGAAATGATGTCGCCGAAAAAGCCCGTATCGCGCAGCGTCTTGAGTTTCATCAATCCCGGCAACCAAAGCTTGTCCTGCACCACGCCGTTCTTCACGCCCTTTTTCTTCGCAAGCTTGTACAATTCCAGGGCGCCTGCCGTGGTAGTGGCGGTGGGTTTCTCGCAATAGATGTGCTTGCCGGCCGCAATGGCGGCTTTCACGGCCGGAGCGCGCCGGTCGGTGGTCTGCGAATCAAAGAAGATCGTGTTGTATTCGTCAGCCAGCGCGCTGTCCAAATCAGTCGTCCAGCGAGTAACACCGGCTTGGGCGGCGAGTTTTTCTAGCTTGACCGGGTTGCGTCCGACGAGGATCGGGTCCGGCATGATGACCTCGGTCTCGCTGAGTTTGACGCCGCCGTGCTTGATGATGGCGACGATGGAACGCATCAGGTGCTGGTTGGTGCCCATGCGGCCGGTCACGCCGTTCATGACGATGCCCAGTTTGTGTGTTTTCAACTTGTCCATATCGGTTGTCTCCTGAGAAATTATGGTTTGTCAGTGCATTGCGGACGCGCGCCGGGCGGCAACGGCGGCACATCCCTGCCGGCCTTTGGCAGCGTACCGGCCAGTTCCTGCCGCCAGTGTGCCACATCTCCGGCCGGGCCGTAGCAGTAAATCATCCGCAACGGGGTGTCTCCAATATTGGTGAGCTGGTGAAACACTCCCGGCGGAATGAACACCGCCTGCCCGGTGGTCACTGTCTGGCGTTCTTCGCCCAGACACATTTCGCCGGTGCCTTCGACGATGAAATAGACCTCTTCCTGTTCCTGATTGTGCCACGGAACCTGGCCGCCGTTGGGGTCAAGTGTCACATTGCCCATGGCGAAGTTCTTGGCCTGAATGGGGGAGACTCCGCCCACAATGTTCTGTGTGCGACGTCGGGCCGGATACCGGCGCCCTTCCATCTTGTTCAAGTCGGCAATAATCATCTGTTCCTCGTTCAACTCCAAAACGTCAGATAAGGTTCATCGTTGATGATGCGCTGGACGTACAGGGCCAGTTCCCGCGCGTGATAATCGCCCCACATGCTCGACTCGCCACAGGGCACCTTTTTTCCCCGCGGAATGTGATCCCAGCCGTTGGGCCGATGATAAACGCTGTGCAGGATCAATCCCTGATGTTTTCTGTCAACGCTCAAATACGGCTCATCGAGCAGCGCATCCAACACCGTCAGTCCCGCCTGCCAGTAGCGTTTGTTCTTCAGATACCGGCCCAGCCGCAACAAGCCTTGCGCGGCAATCGCCGCGGCGCTGCTGTCGACCGGCTCAAAATCGTTGTAGGGATCGGCCGGACGGCTTTGCCAATCACCAAGCCGGTGCAGTTGCGCCGCCCCGGTATCCCAATACGGAATCCCGTCGGCTGCGGTGGCGTTTTCGATGTAGAAATCGCAGGTGGCCTTCGCCGCCTTCAACATGACGGGCACGATTTCCTTGTCGCCAATCGCCTCCATGAACTCCAACTGCTCCGCGAATCCGCACATCGCCCACGCCAGCCCGCGCGTCCATGTCGAGAAGGGCGAATAACCTTGCTGCGAATTGGGACAACGAAAATGGCCGTCGTTGACATTGAATATCGCCTCGTGGGTGGTGCGGCCCCAAATGTCGTAAGCGTCCCGGCCTTCGCCGTAATAGACCGAATACGTTGCCGTCGCGACGGCGTGCTGTTTGAGGCGCTCCAGCAATGAGACTTTGCGGTCGTTGTCTTCCATCAGCACATGACCGAGCTTGTGCGCCGCGCCCAGCGTCCGTAGCGACCGGATTGTGTCCACGAACAGCGAATGCGGACCGTTGAACGAATAGATGTAACCCCCGCCGTCCCGGATGCGCGACCAACGTTTGGCTTGCACCGCCCCGGAACATTTCAGCGCCAGCTCGTAGAAATTGCGCTCCCAGTCGTTGGTGGAAGTGCGCCCCTCGTTCATCAACCGCAACAGATTACCGTAGGTGCTGACGTTGTTGAACCCGTGATCATGAACGCCGAAATGTGTCACGTGGGGCGCCATCACATCCACGGTCTTGCTGCGCCCCAACTCCAGAAACTCGCGATCGCCGGTGGCGTCGTATTGCAGGATCGCCGCGCCATATTGAAATCCCTGCGTCCACTCCGTCCACCCGCGCAAAGTGTACAACCCCCGCACCGTGAACACAGGCGCACCTTGAGAAACATCATACGTTTTCTCGACGGAACGAATCTTCTCCGCCGACAACTCCCACAACCGCTCAATCTTGCCGGCCAGCGCCGCAGGTTTGATGTTGCTGTTGATCTTCATTGGCTAAAACCGCTTTCCCTTTCTCAGATGCAAGATAATCACTTCACTGTCCCGCACCGCCTCGTAGGTATGCTCCAAGATGGCGTCAAACTGGATCGCCTCGCCGGCGGACAGTTCGTATCGCTCATCCGGCAAGATAAACGACACCGCGCCCTTCAGAACCCAGCACACCTCGTAATCATCCTCATGTATCTCCGGGCGGGATACTTTGCTGCCGGCCTTAGCCGTGCCGTGCAAACACCGCACATTGCCGTAGCTGATTTCCTGAAAGTGAAACCCGCTCGATTGATGCTCGCTGACGGTGGTTTTCTGCGCTGTCTGCGATTCCGCCAAGCCGAGCAGATCCGTCGTCCGCATCCGAAACACCCGGCTCAGCTTGAACAGTGTCTCCAACTCAGCGCACGATTGATTGCGTTCCAGCTTGGAGATCACGGCCACGGACACGCCGGAGCGCTCCGAAACCTCTTCCATGGTGAGGTTGGCGCGTTTTCGCAAGCCGCGCAGCACCGAGAAATCATACATCGGCGCCCTTGTCTGCGCGCCGTTTTTTTTGGCGGGAGTGATCACAGATATTTTCTCTTGCAATAAACTTGCAGTCAAAATAGACTGTCAACGAAAACCAGTCAAGAGGAATAACCCATCATGGACATCATTCTGCAAAAGCGCTTGGTGCCGGTTGCTGTCATTGACAACGCCGATGACGCCGTTCCGCTGGCCAATGCGCTCATCGCCGCCGGCCTGCCCATCATCGAGGTCACATTCCGCACGCCTGCGGCTGAATCATCCATCCGCAAGATCGCCAGCGCTCTTCCGCAGGTGCTCATCGGGGCCGGCACGCTGCTGGATATTGACCAGGTCATTCGGGCGAAGAGCGCCGGCGCGCACTTTGGCGTCGCGCCCGGGTTCAATGAAACCGTTGTCTCCAAGGCCATCGAAGTCGGGTTGCCGTTCATTCCCGGCGTGGCGACCCCGTCGGAAGTGGAGCGCGCTCTGATGCTCGGGTGTCGGCTGCAAAAATTCTTTCCGGCTGACGTGGCGGGCGGACCCAAGATGTTGAAAGCCTTGAACGGCCCCTATGGGCATACCGGTTTGAAGTTTATTCCCTTGGGCGGGATCAACGCGACAAACATGAACGAATATCTCTCGCTTCCCAACGTGGCCGCAGTCGGAGGCTCGTGGATCGTGGAACGCAAGCTCATCGTCAACAAGAACTGGTCGGCGATCACCGACCTCACTCGAGCCGCGCTCTCCATCATTGCCGCCAACGCGACCGCTTGAATCCGTTCGCCGCTAATCCGTTGCGTACCCGTGCCGACCTTCAACAGGCCGCGCTCGATCTTGTCACACCGTTGTTTCCCCACTTCTCGCCCGGCAACGCCCGCGTTCGCATCGGGCATACCGGCACGTATTATAGCGAAGCGGGCGCGGAGCTGGAAGGATTTGCCCGGCCCCTTTGGGCTGTTGCATCCTTGGTGGCCGGTGGCGGCGAGTTCCCGGCGCTCGATAGATACCGGCAAGGACTGGCTCATGGCACCAATCCCACTCATCCAGAATACTGGGGCGATCCGGGTGATTGCGACCAACGCTTGGTGGAGATGGCGCCCCTCGGGTTCGCCCTGGCTGTGGCAGCCGAGAAGTTGTTCGATCCCTTGCCGGATGCGGACAAGGCCAACGTTATTCGTTGGCTCAGTTTTGCCAATCAACGAACATTCGTGGACAACAACTGGTGGTACTTCCGCGTCATGGCCAACCTTGGCCTCCGCCGCATTGGCGCCAACCCTGACCCGGCCGCATTACAATTTGCCTTCGAGCGGCTCGAATCGTTCTATGTCAGCGACGGGTGGTACAAGGACGGGAATTGTCCGCGACTGGACTACTACATCCCCAGTGATTTTCATTTTCTGGGATTGATCTATGCCCACCTGGCCGGGCGGGGAGACGAGAAACGCGGCGAGCAACTCAAACACCGCGCCAGCCGGTGTGCGCAAGACGTCGCCCATTGGTTTGCTCATGATGGCGCGGCCGTTCCCTTCGGGCGAAGCCTTACTTACCGGTTTGACATGGGATCCATCTGGGCAGCGCTGGCGTTTGCTAATGTCGAGGCGCTGCCGTGGGGCGTGATCAAAGGTTTGTTGCTTCGTCATCTGCGCTGGTGGAGCCAGCAACCTTGTTTCAGCGAAACCGGTCTGCTGACGATTGGTTTTTGTTATCCCAATCTCAACATGGCCGAGGCTTATAATTCTCCGCAATCACCGTATTGGGGAGCCAAGTGCTTTTTGCCGCTGGCCTTGCCGGAGTCGCACCCGTTTTGGACATCGGAAGAACGGCTGTTGCCCGATCTGCCGGCCGTGCGCCCGCAGAAAAACCCCGGCTTCGTCGTGTGCGCCGACCAGCGCCGCGAGCATGTTGTCATTTTATCCAGCGGACAAGTTGGCGGTGATGGGTTCCGGCACGCAGCGGAGAAATATGAGAAGTTTGCGTACTCCAGCAAGTTTGCGTTCAGCGTGCCGGCCGCGCAACGCGGGTTGGAGTTGGGGGCGCACGACAGTATGTTGGCGTTGAGCGAAGATCAGCGTTACTGGCGGGTGCGCAGTGACACGCAATCGGCCGGCATGGATGGGAATGTTCTGTGGTCCCGTTGGTCTCCTTGGTCGGACGTGGAAATCACAACCTGGCTTTGGCCGGTTTGGCCGTGGCATGTGCGACTTCACCGGATACGCACCGGCAGGAAACTCTTTACGGCCGAGGGCGGGTTTGCCCAGACCCGGACCGGCGAGGGTGCCGTGATAGACCTGCTCGGCCGTCGCCGCAACGAAATCGTACCGGCTGCGCCCAACACCAACCTCATCCGGCCTGTCACTGAGATCCCGACGTTACGGGGTGAACACCCGGTCGGCGAGCATTGGCTGGGCTGCGCCGTTTCTGCCAACGCGAACCCGCCCCAGCCGACACC
>CAZEQV010000035.1:8529-9332 GCA_964514435.1 uncultured Verrucomicrobiota bacterium | reverse complement strand
GCCGGTATTGCATCTCGGCTTTGATTCAGCAACAATTCACGGACCGGACGGGACAACAGTTAGGTTCACACTTTCAAGATGATCAAAGGTCTCTACATTCTGAGCGCCGACAGCTTCAGCAAGATTTACGGCACCGAGGAGCAAGCCGCGATTGCCGAGTTTGTGGACATCTACGCGCCGCCGCAGACATCCAAGACGATTGCGGAAGCGAAACATCTGCTCGCGGACGCGGAGGTAATTTTCTCCGGTTGGGGCGCGCCGAAGATGGATGCGGCCTTTCTCAATTTGGCGCCGCGATTGCGGGCGGTGTTTTATGGCGCGGGTTCTGTGAAAGGGTTTGTCACGGACGCCTTTTGGGATCGCAACATTCGCGTCACCAGCGCCTATGCTGCCAACGCTGTTCCTGTGTCGGAATATACGCTGGCGACAGTGCTGCTGTCGCTCAAACAAGGGTGGCACTACATTTTGAGCGCCAAAACCAACCGCAAGATGCCGCGCCGGATCAAAACGCCCGGTGCGTATCACAGAACGGTCGGGATTGTGTCATTGGGAATGGTGGGGCGGCTTGTGGCCGAACGGTTGCGCACGTTCGACCTGCGGCTGATTGCCTACGATCCGTACATGGACAAGACTGCCGCCGATGGCCTTGGTGTCACGCTTGTGTTGCTCGAAGAAGTTTTCCGGCAGGCGGATGTTGTTTCGCTGCACACGCCGTGGCTGAAGCAAACCGAAGGCATGATCACCGGCCAACATTTTGCCTCGATGAAACACGGCGCCACGTTTATCAACACAGCGCGAGGCGC
>CAZEQV010000035.1:0-8519 GCA_964514435.1 uncultured Verrucomicrobiota bacterium | reverse complement strand
GTTTGTTTTTCAAATTTGCAAGCCAGAACTTTAAATGAATTGATCGAAGTGGCCAGTCGCCGCCCCGACCTGCATTTTGTTCTCGATGTGACCCACCCGGAACCGCCCGTCGAAGGCTCGCCGCTGTATTCGCTGCCCAACGTCATTCTCACGCCCCACATCGCCGGTTCGATGGACGAAGAATGCCGCCGCATGGGACGGTACATGGTCGAGGAACTGCGCCGGTACGTGAACGGCGAAGACTTCCGTTGGGGCATCACCCGCGAAAAAGCCGCCGTGATGGCCTGAGTCTCAACCGACCGGTTGCTTCCAGATCGGCACTTTCTTCTTCAATTCCTCAATGATGTATTGCGCGGCGGCGAATGCTTCCGCCCGATGCTCTGCTTCGACGCGCACTAATAGCGACGCTTCGCCCACCGGCACGTTTCCGAGACGATGCACCACGCGGATTCGTTTCAATGGCCAGCGGTGGCGCGTGTCCGTGAGCAACTTCCGGAACTGATGCTCCGCCATCTCCCGGTACGCGGAGTAATCGAGCGCGCGGATGGATTGTCCGTGTTCGATGTCGCGCACCACACCCCAGAAGATCACAACGCCGCCGGTGTCGCGGCTCAAGCCTGCCGGCACTGCTTCGGCGGGATCAATCCGGCCGGTGGTGATCAGCCATTCATCGGCGTCAACGCCGCCCTGCACCGGTGGCATGAGCGAGACGACATCCCTGTCGCGAAGAATGGTGTCGCGCGCGGCGAACTCCACGCCCACGGCGACGAGCAGGATTTTGTCGGTCTCACGGAGAGGGCTATGTTGCCGGTAAAGTGTCGCCAGCAGATCGCTGACGCTGGCGTTGTCCGGCACGTTGACAGATTGTTCATTTGTTCCGGTAAGCTGCCGCAGGTAGCTGAAGTATTGGACGGTGATCTTCATGACGCTGACTGAATGGCTTCTGGACGCAGCGTGGCCAGGTACGGAAGGTTCCGGTAACGCTCCTGGTAGTCGAGTCCGTATCCCACCACAAACTTGTTCGGCACGCGAAACGCAAAGTAGTCGGCCTGCACTTGGGGGTCGCGGGGAGCTTCCTTGTCGAGGAACACACAGGACTTCAAGCTGGCCGGCTGAAGTTGGCGGATCATGTCGCACACGCGCGTGAGCGTCTGACCGGTATCGAGAATGTCGTCCACGACCAACACATCGCGGTCGCGCACGTCGAGGCGAAGCGCCTTGGTGATGAGGAACTCGCCGTTGGGCCGCGTGCCGCCGTGGTAGCTGGACACGGCGATGCAATCCAAACGCAACTGTAATGGCAGCCGGCGCAGGAGATCCGCCACGAACAAAACGCTGCCGGTCAACACCGCCACGATCGTGAGTTCCTTCTCGGCGTAATCGCGCTGCAATTCCGCGGCGAGTTCATCGAGACGTTTCTGAATCTGCGCTTCTGTGAGGAGGATGGTGTCCAGATCCTGGCGCATGTCGTTCATGCCGGTGAGTCTAGCCTACCGGGTGAGTTCGGCAACTCTACAAACCCGGTGCGGGCGTTTTCTTGTATGAGGAAACCCGTTTCGGTAGCATCGCGTCCATGAAACTTTTTCTTGGACTCGGCGCGGCGGCGATGGTGGCCGTGATGGGAGCCGGTTGCCAGCCCTCCAATCCCGCGGGTGCTGGTAATATGGTCATTTTCGCCCGGGGCGCCGACTCGCAGAAACTCGATCCGCATGATGTGGATGACGGCGAATCCATGAAGGTGCTGGTCAACGTTTGTGAGGGGTTGGTGCGGTTCAAGGCCGGAACGACAGATGTGGAACCTTGTCTGGCAAAGTCATGGCAGATCAGCCCGGATGGACGGACGTACACGTTTCAACTTCGCGACGGTGTGCGATTTCACGACGGCACACCGCTCGACGCCCAGGCGGCCGCATTCAGTTTTCACCGGCAGATGGACAAGAACCATCCGGGGCACTTGCCGGAGGCCAATTTTTCGTATTGGGGCGCGATGTTTTCCATGGTCGAATCCGTGACCGCTTCGGGACGGATGGAGCTGCAGTTCAAGCTGCGTGAACCTCACGCTCCGTTGCTGGCCAGCCTTGCCATACCGGCGGCTTCCCTGATCAGTCCGACGTTCATCAATCAACGCACCCCTGTGGGCACCGGGCCGTTTCGATTCAAGGAATGGATTCCCAACGAACGAATCGTGCTCGAAGCCAATCCGCATCACTGGAACACGCCGCCCGCATTTACAACGCTCATCTTCAAGGTGGTTCCCGACAACGCCACGCGGCTCATCCAACTCCAGACCGGCCAGGTTCATGCCATGGATGGACTTGATCCCGGGGACCTTCCGGTCGTGAGCAAGAACGCCCGCCTGCGCATCCTGAGCGGTCCCGGCCTGAATGTTTGTTATCTGGCGTTGAACACCCAACGTCCGCCGCTGCAAGACAAGTTGGTGCGTCGAGCCATCGCCGCTGCCATCAACAAACCCGACGTTCTCACGGCGGTGTATCGCGACGCGGCGGTGCTCGCCCGAAATCCGCTTCCTCCCTTCATAGCCGGTCACAATGACAAGACACCGTCTGCTCACACGAAACCGGACGGAGTGCAACCGCCCGCCCAGTCGCTGACACTTCATGTCATGACCAATCCGCGCGTTTACCTGCCGAACCCGCTCCGGGTGGCACAACTCATCAAAGCCGACCTCGAGAAGGCGGGCTTCAAGATCGAGATTGTGTCGAACGAGTGGGGCGCGCATCTTGACCGCACCCAGCGCGGCGAACATGATCTGGCGATACTCGGTTGGGTCGGCGACACCGGTGATGCTGACAATTTTCTATACGTGCTGCTCGACAAAGACACGGCCACAGTGGGTTCCGCTCTCAACATCGCTTTCTGGAAACACGACCCGTATCACGAGCTCATGATGGCCGCTCGCCAAGAGATTGATTCGGAAAAACGCGCCGCGCTTTACCGGCAAGCACAAGAGATGATCTTCGAAGAGTGTCCGATGGTGCCGTTGGCGCACGCGCAGAACCTGGTCATCACCCGCGCAGAAGTTGAGAACCTGCTCCTGCAACCCAATGGCGACATTTTGTTTCACCGGGTTAGTCTGCCACGCTGAAAACGGAGAAGCGGCCGGACGTTAGTTCGAGATGGAAATGTTTGAGTTGCTCCGGCGCGTTGTGAAACAGAACCGCCGCGCAATCAGCGGGCAGTTCTCCCATCCGGTTGGCCTTGTAACGGCGCGAATCCGCAGCCCGCAAGAGGAACCCGGTGTCGAAGATGAAATAATCAGCGCCGTACCGACGGGCGAACGCGTGGAACGCATTCTCATCCCGGTAAATGCTGTCCAACAATTCCTCGTACCGGCGACGGATCTCCCGGTTCTCAAACTTGGAGTGGAGGATGATGGATCGTCCTGTGTGGGCCCAGAATACCGGTGACTCGGCGATGTGTGCCAGGATCACGGCATTCGTCGGGGTTTGCGCTGCAATCCAATCCACCACGGGCCGGTACGCGGCCGGGTCCGGCGGAATGCGCGCCATCGGTTTTCCGTCCAGCAAGGCCAACTGCCAGATCGCGGCGGCAACGCCCATGAATCGCCACCAGGCCGGCTTCATCGCCCACACCCCAGCGGCCAGCGCGGCGGCCGCAAATCCCAAGAACGTGAAATAACGGACTACCATCCAACTCAAAGGCGCGAGCAACACTACGAACAACACAAACACACGAACATTCGGCCGGGCGCGTTTCCACGCCCCGACTCCGGCGATTACCGACAACGGTCCGCACCACATCAGGCTCCGCCACCATTCCGTCCCGTGGGCGGTGTTGAAGGCGCCTTCCCATAGCGACCGCGCTTCGGCCGAGAGCTTGGCCGGCTCCTCTGGTTTCACGCCGAGATGGCGGAGTTTGGCGAAGAACAATTCATACACGTGAGCGTATTCGTTCACGGATTTGGGGAGGAGCATACCAGCGATAGCCAGCGCACCGGCCACGATGACCAAGACGCTCCACCTGCGCCATCGGGCACCATTCACGTGCGAAGCGGTTGCCACGCCCATCAACAGACACATGACCGGCGACAACCAGAATTGTTTCGACCACAGCACAGGGACAACAACTCCGCCGATGGTCAAGACGCCCACCCACCAACACAACGCTGTCCGTTGTTCCTGAAGCTGGTCCGTCAGCCAGACCAACACCAGCGCGCCGGCCAAGACCGTGAGAACAAACGGCGTGAGATGCCAGGAAGCCAGGGCCGCCACCCAGACCAGACCGGACGCGCAACCCCAAAACCATTGACGTTCCCGGCTGGCTTCGAGCATTCGCACCGTGAACGCCAACGCCATGACAATAAATGGAATGGCGAAGTCCTCCTTCAGAAACAGATTTTGAACCGTCCTGCCGTAGCTCGGGTACAACGCCGCATACAAGACGGCCGCCAAAAGACCGGCCACGTTGGACTGCCAAAGCCAGCAGGACAGGAAGAACAGGGCCAACAAGGTCAGGCTCGACATGAGACAATCGAACCAAACCACCCAAACGTGAAAAGCAGGGCGCGGCAGGTTCAGCTTGCCGGCCAGCCGGTAAGACAATCCCGCCGGGATTTCCATGGCCAGGGCAAACTCGGCCCAGTCGTTCACGATTTGCGGGTGCTGAATGGTGGCGTCTTCTGCCAACTGATGCCAGTGCCGGATCGGTTGCTCTGCGAAAAACTTGGCGAACCGGTAATGAACCGCGAATTCGCTCCAAAACTGGCCTGTTTCATCGGTGCCGTTCCACGTCGGATGGGAGAATATTTTCGTTGTTTTGAGATGAACGTGAATTCCGAAAAGCAGGCCGATCGCCAGCAAGCAGAGAGTGATCCGGATGCGTTCGCTCATGGACAGGATTGATAGACGCCGCGTCGGGCAAAATCAATTTCTGAAAGGGAGCAAATTTCCCTTTAATCTCCTGCATTTGGGGGTAGGATATGGGCGAGCGGCCAGCCACGAAGCGGCATTGGGGATGCTAGATACTCATGACCCTCGAAGAACTCAGACTATTGCGGTTGGTGCAGGCGATTCTCGTTCGTAATTACTGCGACACCCACAAGCTGGATGTGGACGTGATCGGCAGCTCGGTTTACATCCGTGGCACGTTTGTTGTTTTTGAATATCATCCCTCGCAGAAGAAGGAGGATCCGGTCGCCCGCGACTTGGGAATCCGGCGCACGCTGCTTCACATCGAACAGGCCATCCGCAGCCTCGGTGAAGTCTCATACTTGGAAATGAAGTTCACGAATTGGGAGCGCGTCGGCATGACATGGGTGCCCCGCCGGGAAGCCGGTATGTCCGCGCCCAACGCACCCTATTGAGGCTTGTCGCCTGTGTTATCCTGACCGGCATGTTGATTCGAAACGTCATCCTCGATTGGTCCGGCACGCTGGTGGACGATTTGACGCCGGTGCTCAAGACCACCAACGACCTTTTTGTCGAGCATGGACTGCCGGCCTTCACGCGGGAACAATTTCGCGCCGAGTTTTGTCTGCCGGTGCGCGCCTTCTACGAGAAACGGATTCCCCACGTCACGCAAGCGGAGTTGGAGCGAAGGTTTCTGTCCCGGTACAATCGGTACCGGGATGAAATCCGTGTGTTGCCACACACGCGGAGATTCCTTGAGTTCTGTGTGGCACGCCGCATGGGCGTGTTCATCGCCAGCACGGTGGATGAGGCGACGTATCACTCGCAAATGGCCCGGTTCGACTTGGAGCGGTATATCACCCGTCCGTATCTCGGCATCGTGGACAAGACCGAGACCATTCACCATATTTTGGCCGAGTGCCGGCTGGCGCCCGGCGAGACGATGTTTGTGGGGGACATGGAGCACGACATTGCCGCCGGCAAGGCTGGCAGCGTGCGAACGTGCGCGGTCCTTACCGGTTACAATCACGCCGAGAAACTTCGCAGCTTGCAGCCGGACCTTGTCTGCGAACATCTGGGCGAGCTTCAGTCTCATTTGGAGAACAACCATGGCGCTCAACGATAAGATCATCATCCGCGACTTGGACGTGAAGATGGCCATCGGCGTCACGCCCGAAGAACAAGCGCAGCCGCAACGGCTGTTGATCTCGGTGGAGTTGGAGCGCGACTTGGAGCCGGCAGGTCGGACTGATTCGGTCGGCGAGACGACGGACTATGCCGCCGTGGTGGCGATGATTTGCGAACTGGCGGGAGAACGCCCCCGGTACCTTGTGGAGGCCGTGGCGCACGAACTCGCGGAACGGATACTGGGAATGCGGTACGCGCGCGCGGTCACCGTCGAGGTGAAAAAGTTCAGCATACCGGAAGCGGCCTACATTTCCATATTGATACGGCGACAACGATGATCGGTCGCAGCCTCATGTTATGGTGGCTCTGTGCGCTGTTGGCCGCGTCGGCGGACACGATCAGACTCAAAAGCGGGGCCACGATGGAGGGCGAACTGGTGTCCGAGACGGACACGCATTACGAGATCCGGATTTCCAGCGCGGGCGGGACGATTTTCAAGACAGAGCGCGTGGCCAAGGCTGACGTGGCCGACGTACTGAGAGTGTCCGAAGATGAACGAAGGCAACAGGCAGCGGCGCGCGATTATGAGAAGTCGAAAATCTACCGGCTGAATCCCAGCATCAGTTATCCTCTCAGTTTTTACGACCAAGTGCTGCGGGAGCAGTTCGGACGATTCCTAGAGACCTACCCGGATTCCATTTACGCCGAGGACGTGAAGATGCAGATGGACTTGTGGAAGTCAGAGCGTGAAATGGTGTCAGCCGGCAAGGTGAAGATAGAAGGACGCTGGTACACGCCGGAAGAGTTTGCCCAAGAGCAAGCATCGTTGCGGGTGAAACAAGGGATCGGTCAGGTGAAGATGTATCTCGAAGCCGGGCGGGCCGACGTGGCCGTGCAACAAATCAAGTCCTTGGAGACGATGAATCTCGATCTGTTGCAGAAGGCTGAAGTGAGAATCCTGAAAGACAGGGTCTATCGCAGTTGGTTGCCGATGTTGGAGCGTGAAAAGGCGGCGATGGAATCCCGTCGCGCGGCCATTGAATCTCAACTGGCGAAAACGCGTCAGTCGTTGGCCGCGGCGCAATCGAAGCTGGCAAGTGCTCCGGCAAGCAGCGGTGGCGCACAGAAGTTGGGGGAGGGATCCTTGCGGATGCACTATCAGGCCGAGGTCAACCGTTACCAAGCGGAAGCACAACGAATCGAGAAGTCTTTGGCCAGTGTGCAAAAGCAGTTGACGGCGGTGGAAGGAAGTCTGACCGAGGCGCGATCGGTTCTGGGAATGAAACAACCGGGAGCGAAGGGGGGCGATGTGGCTGTGGCGAAGCCTGTTGATCCCAAGCAGCCGTGGGTGCCGCCATTCTTGGGAGAGATATGGTCGTTCGTGACGAACTACTGGTATTACTTGTTGGGTGCCGTATTTCTCATCGGCTACGTGATCTACCGGGCGGTGATCAAATAGTTCAACTGGCGGCTTTAATCATACCGGTCTGGCGGGCGTAATCGAAAATGCCGCCGGCATCAATGACGGGCCGGGCGTCCCCCAACGGTTTGGTGGGGATGACCTGACCGGTGCTGATCACCTTCAAGGTGTTGGCATCGAGGTCGAGTTCCACTTGTTGGCCGGTTTGGATGGATTCGCAAATCCGCGTGGTGCTGTCCACGGGGTAAAGCTCGCCGGTGGCGACGCAATTGCGGAAATAGATTCGGGCAAAACTTTCCGCCACGACCGCCTGGCAACCTGCCGCTCCCATCGCGATGGGAGCGTGTTCACGGGAACTTCCGCACCCAAAATTGCGACCGGCGATGACAATCGTGTACGGCGTCTTCATCTGACCAGCCGGTACGTAGGGCGTAGGATACTGGTCTTTGGGCAGTCCGCATAGGGCGTGGGAGCCGAGTTTCTCGTATTCTTCCGGTATGGTGGGCACGAGGTTGAGATACTGGGCCGGTATGATTTGGTCTGTATCTATATTGTCTTTGACCACGAAAGCTTTTCCACGAATCACGTTGTTCATCGGCGCGAATACTAGCGGATCAACAACTTGAAGCAACAGCAGAAATCGGCGATTCAACGGAGGATGATCGGCTGGCAAGGGTTGTGCTTAATGGCATGACATGCCCGAATACAGTGATCCAGCGAAGATTTATACGATCGAGTATCCCGACGGGTGGTTGCCGTTGACGCAAGAGGGGACGCCGCACGTCAGCTTGGCCAGTCTGACGACGGGCGGATACTTGACCATCGAGGCATATCAATTTGAGCATCCCATTGAACCGAAGCACCAGCCCGGTGAGGTGCTCGCAAATTTCTTGATCGAGGAACGCCGTCGTCATCCCAGCGTAGGCGAGCCGGCCATACAGACCCGGCATCGGGGCGGCATGGCTGTGCTTTACACGGCTTTCACTCGCAAGGAGTCAGAAGCGCCGTCCCAACAATCCGACTATGGGCACGTCCGAGCCTGGGTTTTTCACAGGCCACCGGCCCAGGTTCGGTGTGTCTAT
>CAZEQV010000034.1:0-17745 GCA_964514435.1 uncultured Verrucomicrobiota bacterium | reverse complement strand
CGTGCCGAACCCGGCCACCTTGCTTTGCAGTCGCCAGACTAGCGGGAACTTCGGATCCACAATCCAGTCTTGAGCGTACCGGGCGCGGAAGTGGTAAATCTTTCCCAGATCACCGGCCTCGATCATGCGCTTGGCCTGCGCGATGGCGGGAATGCGCCGGTACGTGAAACAAACCATGTTTGTGACACCGGCCTTTTTCACCGCCGTCGTCATGGCCTGACATTCCTTGACGGTCATGGCCAATGGTTTTTCGCAGAGGATATGCTTGCCGGCTTTGGCGGCGGCGAGGGCGATATCCGCGTGGGCGTTGTTGGGCGTGTTGATGTCCACGATGTCAATCGTCGGATCATTCACCACTTCCCGCCAATCGGTCTCGAACCGTTCCCAACCGAACCGGTACGCCGCGTTGGACACGGCCGACTTGTCACGCCCGCAAATGACCTTCATGACCGGCTTGGCCTTCAGATCGAAGAACATGGGCGCTTTGTGCCACGCGTTGGAGTGTGCCCGGCCCATGAACTTGTACCCGATCATCCCGACGTTCAGTGTCTTTGGCATGACTATTCTCCTCTGGTTGTTCAAAAAGATTGCGAATTGCTTGAGGCGATTATACTGATAACTCCAACATTCGTTGTCACGCGAAAAGAAAGGAACGACACCATTTATGAGCCGCAGCCACGTCAAACTGTTCATTCCCGGACCCATTGAGGTCAGCGAAGACACCTTCCGCGCCATGTCCCAGCCGATGATCGGACATCGCGGATCGGGATTCACCGATCTCTACGCCGCCATCCAACCCAAGCTCCGCAACCTCCTCGGCACCCAAAACCCCGTTTTCCTTTCCACCTCCTCGGCTTGGGGCGTCATGGAAGCGTCCATCCGTAATCTGACCGCCAAGAAAGTGCTCAACTGCTGCTGCGGCGCGTTCTCCGACAAGTGGCTCGACGTTTCGCAACGCTGCGGTCTCCAAGCCGAAGCCCTCAAAGTCGAATGGGGTCAGCCCATCTTGCCGGAAGCCGTGGACGCCAAACTCAAGACCGGCCAGTTCGACGCCATCACCCTGGTTCACAACGAAACCTCGACCGGCGTGATGAATCCCTTGCCGGAAATCGCCGCTGTCTTGAAAAAATATCCCGACGTTATGTTCATCGTGGACTGCGTCAGTTCCATGACAGGCGTGAAGATCGAAACCGATGCGCTCGGTATTGACGTGCTGCTTGCCGGCGTCCAGAAAGCTTGGGCGTTGCCGCCCGGCCTTTCGGTGTTCGCTGTCAGCGACCGCGCCCTGAAGAAAGCCGCCACCATACCGGCGCGCGGCTACTACTTCGATTTCCTCGAATTCAAAGCCAATCACGACAAAAACATGACGCCGTCCACACCCAGCATTCCGCACGTGTACGGCATCAAACACAAACTCGATCAGTTTGAGAAAGAAGGTTTGGAGAACCGGTACGCCCGCCACCGCCAAATGGCCGGTATGGTCCGCGACTGGGCCAAACGAAACGGATTCGAGCTATTCCCGCGTACCGGCTACGAGTCCGTCACCCTGACTTGCGTCAAGAACAACAAGAACATTGACGTCGCCAAGTTTCAGAAAATCGTCAAGGAACGCCACAAACTTCTCATTGATGGCGGCTACGGACAGATCAAAGGCAAGAGTTTCCGTCTCTCCCACATGGGCGACGAGACACCGGACACCATCAACGAACTGCTGGCCGCTCTCGACGATTCGCTCAAGGCGCTGTGAGCTTTTCCCGCAAGACAGTCATCGAGACTCTCGCGGACATCATCCGCGAACGGTTTGCGGTGGAGGCAGAACGCGACCGTGTTTTCCACTGGCCGGAAGGCTCTGTGCAAGCGGATGCCTACTTGCCGGAGCCGCTCCACTGCCTCGTGCAGTTTGATGATGAGACGCATTGCACGAGGGAACGGGCCCGGACCTTTTCCACCTATCCGGCCGACATGGCGTTGAACTTCGACGTGGGCCGGTATCTTGCCGGCCAGAATCCCGGCAGTCTCGATCTGGCACATGCCGACGCGTTGGCCGATCTCTTGCCGGCGCGCCACGGCTTCAATCCCACCGTCCGCATCCGCGCCGACGAAATCGCGGAACAACCCGGTACGCTCCGCGAGAGATTGGAGTGTCTGCTGTCACGCCGATTCAGCGTTCACGTCAGCACCGCATTTCAGGCGATGATTGAGGCTGCCGGGGCCAAACCCCACCGGACCCAGAGCCGGTAAGATTTACTTCTGCTTGGCGCGCTGGGCGGCGGCTTTGTCGGCATCCAGAACGCTGGTGTCTTTCCTGGCACGCAGTTCCGCAACTGACCGTACTTTGAGCCGCGCTGCCCCGATGCCCTTCTGCACACCGCGATATAAGCCGGTGCGCTTGACCTTGGCCAAACGCTTTCGCGCCTCGGAAATCGAACCGTTGGCGCGGTATTGCGGCAGCCACGCGGCTTGTGCCACCAACATTTCATCCACCATCTGCCAAATCTCTTCGGGATCACAAACCGCACCGGTCAACGGGTCGTGCAAGACCGCCTGCTTCAGCAACGTCACGTCACCGGTCGCGGCGGCGCGAACGCTCATGCGTTGAACGTTGATGCTGGAATGGAGCGTGGCGGCGCAAGCCAGCGGCAAGTCGCCCACCACCGGCATGCTGATCCCATTCAGATCAACATAACCGGGCGCCTCCACGATCGCGTCGGCCGGCAAGTTGGAGATGATGCCGTTGTTGCGGACGTTGAAATGGCCCCGATAAGTCCGACCGGTCACCAACGACTCGATGATGTAGCTGCCGTGTTCAGAGGAACGTTCGCTGGCGGTGATGGGCTTACCGGCCTCCGCCAACAACCGCGGAAAGTCGGTTTTGAACCAATTCCGTCCCTCAGTGCAGACGCGGAGATAGCCGCCGGTTTCGCCGTTGATCCACGAGGACATGTCAATCCATCTGTGAATCTCGTTTGGGCGTTTGCGGTACCAGGGAAGGTACTCGCTGAGGTGTCCGTTGGACTCGGTGCTGTAGTATCCAAAGCGGCGCAGCACGTCTATCCGCACCTTCTCCGTCTTGTTTAAATCACAGTGCGTTTCGAAGGCTTTCAACAACTCGTCGCCGTCCACGCGACGACCTTTGTAAAGGACTTGGATAAACCATGTCTGGTGATTGATACCGGCACAGATTACCTGCGTGCGCTTCCGCCATTCGTTGACCCGCAAACTTTCATCGCCGTGCAGATGAGCCAAAGCTATGTCAATCTGATGCCAAGCGCCCTCCACACCGTGACACAGGCCCACCGACTTCACACCCGTGTCCAAAGCCGCCCACGTGTTCATCGCCATTGGGTTGGCATAGTTCAAAAACAACGCTCCCGGCCGGGCAACCTCTCGAATGTCACTGCAGAATTCCTGAATGCACGGGATGTTGCGTTGTCCGTACATGACCCCGCCAATACACAACGTATCGCCGATGCATTGGTCCACGCCGTATTTCAAAGGAATCTCAATATCATGCCGGAACGCTTCCATGCCACCGATGCGAGTGCAGTTGATGATGAAGTCTGCGCCTTCGATCGCGTGGCGCCGGTTTGTAGTGGCTGTTAGCTTGGCCGGAAGCTTGTTGGCGCGGATGTCTTTCGCGCAAATCTGCGCCACCATCTTCAGATTGCGTTTGGAGATGTCGGTGAACGCAAACTCTGTGTCCTGTAATTCCAGTACACTTAGAATGTCGCGAAACAGCCTGCGGGTGAACCCCACGCTACCGGCACCGATGAACGTGATCTTGGTGGCCATGGATGTGATAGTGAGTAATACGGAGCGATCATCAGAAACGCAAGTCACCGGTATTCATGCTCTTCGCAGTTTGGCCGAGCAGGCGACGAGATTCTCAGAGATGCGCCTCTATCTCTTGGCTGGTGGATTGGCTGAATTCAAGTTCTGCGTCAGGATACGGCGGACTTCCTCGATTGCGGCTGGATGTCCCTGACAGGAGTGACGGAACCGCACGACGAGTTCCGAATCCACACCTTCCAAGTGAGCGCTCTTGTATTCCACGACGCCATCATCACCGGTGAGGACATCTTCGCCCGGCAGAACGGCAATGATGGAGTGACGTTTGACGTTCGGATCAAAGGGCATTTCAGCCAGCGCGTCGAGAAAAGCGCTGCCGGGCTTCATGGCGGCCACGGAAGTCGGAAAGCCCCGGCTCAATTCGCGAGGAAGCGCATGGGGGTTGCCAGCAACAAGTTCCGTACCGGCTCGAAAAACGTCGCCGGGCATTTTGACCAGAAAAGCGGTGAGCCTTTTTACGATATTGCTGACGCGGTAACTGCCGCGGTGCGGGGTGCACATGAAAATCACACGCTGAATATAGGGCGACGGTTCAAAGTAGGCGCCCCGTTCGAAGATGGATCGCGTTTCGGGAGACATTTTGAAATCGTCGAGTTTCCGGTCGGTCCAACTCTGAATGAGTCGGTCGCCACTTTGAACGACGGCCATTCTCGTGATCAAGCCGCCCTGGCTATGGCCGATGACAACCATCTGGCGCAATGCAGGATCGGAGCCTTGGGGATCGAGATGTTTGACCACCTCGTCCAAGCTTTCGCGAAACAGCATCGCCGAGTACGGAATGGGTTGACCACTGTTGTAGATGAAGTACCAGAACTGGTAGCGTCTTCTCATCATCGGATCGGCTTTGAGTGTGTTGAACATTTCAGCCCACCGACCGGGACTGCCGCCGGTGCCGTGAACGAAAACAATGGGAATCTTGCCGGGTTCGTAAGGTTGGGTAAGATAGACGGAGGTCTTGATGAATTGCTGGCCGGAGAGGAATTGTGACACTTCTGTATGCCACACATCAGACCCTTCGAGGGCATAGGCCACCGGCGCGGTCAGATCGGCTTCGAGCGGGACTTTTTGGCCGTTCACTTCTGTTTCCATGACGTTAAAAGTGCAATGAAGCTCAAGCGTTGCCTTCAAACCGTCCCCGGTCATGTCACGCAATGACTCGTGCACTTTCAGAAAGGCAGTGGCCGGCAGCTTGACGTTCTTGGTGAAGTAGGATGGCGATTTGTCGCTGACGGCGCTTTGATTGCGAATGGAGATCAATGGCACACCAAGTCCATATTCGCGGTTGCGACTTGTCAGTCCGCGGACGATGTATTCATCGGATGCAACAAACCGGCTGAATTCATCTTCGGTCCACGGAAATCCAGCGCGAGAAGTGGTGATGGCAACGCTGCCCATCGGCAGTTGGAGCGATCGGGAACTTAGCTCAATCTCGTTGGAGCCTTGTCGCTTGAGCGCCTTGGCCAATCCAAAGTTGTAGATGGAACAGGCGATTCGGGCGTGCGGATCAAACAAGGCTGGTTTGGCGTCCGCGGAAAACAGGTAGAGATAGGCATACACAGCCGCAGCAAAATCGTGCAACCGCGAAGCACTCGTCCCCGACACCATCGTCCCGTGAACGCGAACCCAAGTGGAATCCTCGTACTTCCTCGCGGCAGCGTAACTGGCTTCAGCAAGGGCAAACAAAAGTTCACGTTGTGAGTCCTGACAAGCGATGCTGTAAAGGCGTTTCAAAGCCTCATCTGGCTCACTGCGGTACAACTCCCACAGTTCGTGGCGATGCAACACGGCCCGGGTATCGTCACTCAACGTCGAACCTGTCAGCGCGTTGTCAGTGATTTGCCGGTAGCCCTGGTCAATGCCCACACGGGTCACACCAATCGGCGAGGCGCATCCCGTCCCCAACAACAACACCAAGACACATAGAATCTTCAGCATCGTTAGTCCATTTCGGGTTCGGGAAGACCTTGTCGGATTTGGCTGGAGAAATCAACATCGCCACCGGCCCTCTTGGCACGATCAGTCACCCGGCTGCGTTCGCGCCATTCGTCAAAACTCAGCCGCCTGGTCATTGCACCGCGTTCGTAGATCATTTGAGGAAGGTATCCGTTGATCAACAGACGCCAGTCCCACCGGGCATTCGGCGCATACGGTTTGGTATGGCCGCGTATGTTGGTGGTGCAATTGCTGGTGAGCGCGTTGTACCACTCCGGTCGTGCCCGCAGGTTGTTGACGCACTTCAAATAGTCCAACAACACGGAGCGCATGATGTCGGCCGACGTCTTCAGTCGGTAGCAGTACACGTCCTCGTTGCGATAGTTGGTGCGCACACGAATCACATCGCGCTCGTCGGCGACCACATACGTCAGTTCGTATTGTTTGAAGAAACCCTTAATCGCTGAGTACTCCTCACTCTTCTCCTTCCGAGTCTCAATCGAGAAACACAAATAGCGGCCATCCTCGAATCCGAAACTCATCATCGTGTGCGCGATGGAAGGTGAACCCCAATAGCTGAGGAACAAATCCACACGGCGCAACTGGCCCAGGTCGTAGGTCGCATCATAGTGACGAACATCGAAATCCGTGCCGCTCCGGTAATCGCAATTACGGATGTTGTGGACAGTGATTCGGTTCCCGTCCATCGTGGCATACGGCAACACCGCCACATCCGGCAACCAGTCGCGCTCATTCGATGGCGGGATCATGCACCACCAAACCAAGACAACCCCAAACGCGCCGCCAGCCCCAAGCCACCGGTGGACGATTTTCTTGGGCAGGACAAAAGTCCCGATAATCGCCACGACATACAAGACCGTAAAACCGCCGTTCGCAGAAAACCACAACGCCGCCGCGCCCCAGATGGAAAGTCCACAAACCACCATCCACCCGGCCATGTTTCGTAGGATTCGCAAATCAGAACTTCTTTCAAAGACGGCTCTCAGCCGCTTCCGATGACTACCGCTGCACGCGAGCGCTGCCGCCGCCCATGACTTTTTCCACTTCCTTGCACGTGGCCATGGACGTGTCGCCAGGCGTGGTCATCGCCAACGCGCCGTGCGCCGCGCCATATTCCACGGCCTTTTGCGGGTCACCGGACTTCAAGAATCCATAGATCAATCCGCTGGCAAAACTGTCGCCGCCACCCACACGATCGAGAATCTCCAGCTCCGGATACTTGCGGCTTTCATAGAACTTGCCGTCCATCCAACAAATCGCGCTCCAATCATTCTTCGTGGCCGTGATGACTTTGCGCAACGTCGTCGCCGCGACCTTGAAGTTTTTGAACTCCGCGACAGCCTTCTCGATCATCTTTTTGAAGGCATCGGTCTCGATCCTGGTGAGATTGTGATCCATGCCCTCCACTTCAAAACCGAGGCACGCCGTAAAATCCTCTTCGTTTCCAATCATCACGTCCACGTACCGGGCAATCTCGCGGTTGACCTCGCGCGCCTTGGTTTGTCCGCCGATGCTCTTCCACAAACTGGGCCGGTAATTCAGGTCGTAACTGACAATGGTGCCGTGTTTGTTGGCCGCTTTGACGGCTTCGATGGTGAGCGCCGCTGTGGATTCACTCAACGCGGCAAAAATGCCGCCAGTATGAAACCATCGAACGCCCAGTGTCCCGAAGATGTGATCCCAGTTGAAGTCACCGGGTTTGAGCTGGCTGGCCGCCGTGTGTCCGCGATCCGGCACGCCGACCGCCCCGCGGAGGCCGTACCCGCGCTCGGTGAAATTAAGCCCGTTGCGCACCGAACGCCCGATCCCGTCATCGGGCCGCCAGAGAATGAAGTCCGTGGCCACGCCTCCCTGCATGATGAAGTCCTCGATGAGATGGCCGACTTCATTGTCCACAAACGCCGTGCAAACAGCCGTCTTCAATCCGAAACATTTTCGCAATCCGCGGGCGACATTGTATTCGCCGCCGCCCTCCCACGCCTTGAATTCGCGGGCGGTGCGGATTCGTCCCTCGCCGGGATCGAGCCGCAGCATGATCTCGCCGAGTGAGAGCTGGTCAAACGTGCATTGGTCGCGAAGTTTTAGTGCCATATTTCATTTCCTCTTTGGGGTGAACAAAGTTCCTAGGCTGGTCAATACACGAAACCGGCAAGCTCGACTAGGATTTTTCCCACACACTTTCCCGTTGCATTCTTTCGCGATTTTGCAACTCTCCGCGCATGTTCGCTTTTCGACCTGCGCTTCTGGATTCACTCCGGAACTACAACCGACAAAACTTTGCGGCTGATCTTGCCGCTGGTTTGACAGTGGGAATCATCGCCTTGCCCTTGGCCATCGGGTTTGGCATCGCGTCGGGCGTCACACCGGCTCAAGGACTGTGGACCGCCATCATCGGCGGGTTCCTTATCTCCGCCCTCGGAGGCAGCCGGGTCCAAATCGGCGGCCCCACCGGGGCGTTCATTCCCATCTTGGCCGTGATCGTGGCCAAGTTCGGGTACAGCGGACTTGCCGTCGCCACGATCATGGCCGGTATCATACTCGTGGCGATGGGCGCGCTCCGTCTCGGCAGCCTGATCAAGTTCATACCCTTTCCCGTGATTGCCGGATTCACCAGCGGCATTGCCGTGATCATTTTCGTCGGGCAACTCAAGGAATTCTTCGGCCTGAACATCACCATGCCCGAACACACCCCGCACCAGATCGCCACCATTGCCCGCCATATCAAGGAAACCAACTGGCAATCGCTGGGGCTGGGCCTGCTGGCCCTGGCCATTCTGGTGATCTGGCCGCGCGCCAAAATTGTGGCCAAGGTCCCGGCATCCATCATCGCCATCATTGTCCCCACCATTCTCGTCACGGTTCTCCATCCCGAAGTGCAAACGATCGGATCCAAATTCGGGGGCATACCGGGCGGCTGGCCCTCCTTGTCGCTGCCGCGCATTGACTTTGCAGGCCTGCAGGCGCTGATGATACCGACGCTCACCATTGCCATGCTCGGCGCCATCGAATCGCTTCTCTCGGCCATTGTCGCCGACGGCATGATCGAGGACCGCCACAACTCCAATCAGGAACTCATGGGACAAGGCATCGCCAACATCATTTGTCCCCTCTTCGGCGGCATCGCCTCCACCGGCGCCATCGCCCGCACCGCTGCCAACATTCGCAACGGCGGACGCACCCCCGTTGCCGGTATCGTTCACGCCGTCGTCTTGTTGCTGGTTGTGCTGTTGGCCGCACCCCTCGCCAGGAACATCCCGCTCACTGCTCTCAGCGCCGTCTTGTTCGTCGTCGCCTTCCGCATGGGCGAATGGCACAATTTCGCCTCGCTGTTCCGCACCACCAAGAGCGATTTTGCCTTGTTGGTGCTCACATTCGCGCTGACCGTTATCTTCGACCTGACCATCGCCGTTGGCGTCGGACTTTCATTCGCGGCGGCGCTCTTCGTCCGTCGCATGGAGGAAATCACGCACATCCGACTCGTCACCGAGGACAGCGAACTCGATCTCGGCGGGGATTCGATCCGCAACAAACAGGTGCCGCCCGGTGTGGTGGTGTATCGCATCGAAGGCGCGTTCTTCTTCGGCGCAGCCGAAAAGCTCCAAGCCGCCTTGAGCCGGTACGATCAACAGCCGCGCGTCGTGATCTTCCGCATGCGCAACGTCTCGGTGATGGACGCCACCGGACTTCATGCGCTCGAAGTTGTGCAGGAACAATTTCATCGGCGTGGCATCCAGTTCATTCTTTCCGGCGTCCAACCCCAGCCCATGAAACTGATGTTCAACAGCGGTTTTGTGGACAAAATCGGACTGGAGAACATCTGCGCCAATCTGGATGACTCGCTCGCGCGTGCCCGAAAGATCACCGGCTCATGACCCACTTGACCGACACCGAGCTTGTTCAATCCGCGCGCACCGGATCCCTCGAAGCGTTCGAGGAACTGGTCAACCGCCACGAACGGCGCATCTACACCTTGGCGCAACGCATCACCCGCAACGACCACGACGCGCAGGACGTGACGCAGCAGACCTTTTTCGACGCCCTCCGTCATCTGGATTCGTTCCGTGAAGAATCCGCGTTTGCCACGTGGATCACCCGGATTGCCACCTACGCCGCTCTCAAAATCATCCGCAAACGCAAAGGACTACCCACCGTCTCCCTCGACGACGACCGACACGATGATGATGAACTGCCGCACCCGCGTTACATCGCCGATTGGCGGGAACATCCTGCCACACTGGCCAACCGTAATGAAACCCGGGCGCTGATCGAACAGGCGTTGACCACGCTCGACGACAAACACCGCCTCGTTTTCCTGCTCCGCGACGTGGAAGGGCTGTCTGTGAAGGAGACCGCCGAGGCCACCGGCCTGAGCGAAGCCAACGTCAAAGTCCGACTCCTGCGCGCCCGCCTGCAGTTGCGCGAGAAACTGACGGAATTGTTCGGCGACCCCGCCACGCAACCCCCAGGCCACAATCATGAGTGAAACCTGTAACCACCCATCCCCATCTGTCTCAGTAGAGGTGTCATGAAGTGCGATAAGATGCTAAAAATGCTCAACGACTACGTGGACGGCACGATTGATCCCGCCGTCTGCGCCGAGTTGGAAAAGCACATGAACGGATGCAACCCCTGCCAAATCGTGGTGGACAACATCCGCAAGACCATTACGCTATACCGGCAAGGTCAACCATTTGACCTTCCCGTCGAGTTCCAGAAAAGACTCCACAACGAACTTCGCAAGCGATGGAAATCACAGCACTCAGCACACGACGATGAAATCAAGCCGTAGCCTGCGGTTCAAATTGCGCCGCTGGGTTTTGCCCCAGTTGCGCGCCCTTCCCCATTTCATCATCATCGGCGCACAGAAATGCGGCACCACATCGCTCTACTCCTACCTGCAACGCCATCCGCTGATGAAGCGGTCATACCGGAAGGAAGTTCATTTTTTCGACACGCCCCGACATTACGCTGCCGGACTGAACTGGTACCGGGCCAACTTCCCCACCGTGTTTGAAGCCTGCTGGACGCAGTGGACCAAAGGTGCGCCCATGATCACCGGCGAAGCCAGCCCGTATTACATCATGTGTCCCAGAAGCCCCCGCCTCGTGGCGGAAACCTTGCCGGACGTGAAACTGATCGCCCTGCTCCGCGACCCCATCCAGCGCACCTATTCCTCGTACCATCGCGCCTTGCGGGTGGGACAGGAGAAGCTGACGTTCGAAGAAGCCATCGAGCGGGAACCGGAAAGATTGGCGGGCGAATACGAAAAGATGATGGCCGATCCCGGCTACCAAGGCATTAACTACCGCGTCTATTCCTACGCGACGCGCAGCATCTACGCCGACCAGTTGGAACGTTGGTTCCAGTATTTCAACCCCAGCCGGCTGCTCGTGATCAGCACCAGCGACTTGGCGTCCGACCCGAGCGGCCAACTCAGGAAGGTCACCGATTTCCTCGGCTTGCCGGATGCCGGTATCGTCATCCCGCCCGAACACCGCCGCAACGTGGCCGGCTATCCCCCGATGAACCCGTCCACGCATGAAAAACTGCGCGCGTTCTTCGCCCCTCACAACGAACGCCTCTACAAACTTCTCGGCCGCGACTTCGGATGGGAACGTTGACGATACCGGGCTTCTATGGTTTAGATGCTCGCCCATGAAATCACATCTCACCGTCGTCGCCTTGCTCACACTCACTCTCGTGGCTTCGCTTTCACACGCCCAAGAGGAGATCGGCGAAGGCTTCGCGCGCGGCACCCGGTACGCCGGCTTCTCGCTGGCCATCGGGATTGGAACGGACAGTTACGGCAGCAACCAAGCCCACGACCTCGCCCTCGGGCGAATTCACTGTTCATGGATCATCGGGGACGTCATCGGCAAAGACCGCTGGTTTCAAGGCAACTTTGAACTCGTGGCCGAAGCGTTCGGAGGCTTCCAATACAACCCCGACGACCGCCACCTTTATGGCGTGACGCTGCTGCCCCGGTACAGTTTCGCCACCGGCACGCGCTGGATACCCTTCGTCCAAGCCGGTCTCGGCCTGACCGGCACCAACATTCGCGGCCCCGACCTCAGCACGTATTTCCAGTTCAACGATCAATTCGGCGTCGGCACCCACTATGTCCTGCGCCGCGACCTCTTGCTCACGCTGGAATACAGGTTCCTGCACCTCTCCAATGCCGGCATAGACCAACCCAACGACGGCGTGAACTCGCACATGATATCAATCGGCATGAGCCGGCTGTTCTGACAGCAACTGCTCGAGCTTCGCCAAATCCGTTGTGGGCAACTGACAAGCGCCGTTGACGCACACATAAGCTGTCGCCGGTCGCGTGACGTCTTTGATCCACGAACAATCCCGCGCCGCCATCAACACCGAGTTCGGCCGGTATCGTTGGTGAATCACACGGAGCATCTCTTCCGTGTCACGACCGGCCACCACAATTTGCTTCGGCACGCTCACAGCAAAATCCAGCGCGCACAACATCTGCGGAACCCCGTGCGGCAACCGTCTCATGTGGTCGGCGAAAAGCTGGAGCGTCTCCATACCGGCTCGCCGGTACGCTTCGCTTTCCGTCATCTGCGCCAACCGCAACAGCAACATCGCCGCCACCGAATTGCCGCTCGGTTCAGCTCCGTCGTAATCCTCTTTCACCCGCACCAAAACGCTCGCATCACTCCCGTCATCCATGAAGAAGCCGCCCGCATCCGCGTCGTGGAACCGCTGCAACATCTCGTCCGTCAACTCCCGGCATCGAACCAACCAATTAGAATCCAGCGTCGCCTCGTACAAGTCCAACATCCCCAGCGCGAAGAACGCGTGATCATCCACCACTGCCGCCACTGTCGGTGTGCGCTGCCATTTCCCGCTCACCTGATGTTTGAGCCACAACGTCTCCGCCGCCCGTTCGGCGGCTTGTGTCCAACGACCTTCCGACAACCCCTGTCCGGCCTTCGCCAGCGCCGAAATCATCAGTCCGTTCCAAGCCGAAATCACCTTCTCATCCCGGTGAGGTCGCACCCGGCGCGACCGCGCCTCCAACAAGACCGCTCGCTCACGGTCGAGCTTGCCGGCCTCCTTGCCGGACAGGTGCAACACGTTCAGTCCGTGCTCCCAGTTGCCGGCATCGGTGACACCGTATGCGGCGCAAAACCTGTCCGCCTGTTCTCCCAACACTTCTTCAATCTCGCGCCGCGTCCACACATAAAACTTTCCCTCAACCCCCTCGCTATCGGCGTCCTCGGCGCTGTAAAAACTCCCATCCAGTGCCGTCAGATCGCGCCACACATATTCTGCCGTTCGTCGGGCCACATCGGCAAAGAACTCGTCGCCGGTGATCTGATAGGCCTCGACGTAACTGGCCAACAACTGGGCTTGGTCGTAGAGCATCTTCTCAAAGTGCGACACCAGCCAGCGTTCATCCACACTGTATCGGTGAAATCCGCCGCCCAGATGATCAAACATCCCGCCGTCGCCCATCATTCGCAACGTATGCAACGCCATCTCCCGCGCTTCAACCGACCCGGTGCGCTCGGCGTACCGGAACAGGAAATTCAACGTGACCGGACGGGGAAACTTCGGCGCGTGGCCAAACCCGCCATATGAGGCATCATACATTCCACGAAACGCTTCGAAGCCGCGGTCCAACGCACCGGCATCAAGCCCGTCCGCGGCAGGCCGGCCAAGTTGGGTTTGCTGCCGCAACAACTCGGTGATTTTACCGGCCTGGTCGAGAATACCGGCTTGGTTCGATTCCCACACTTCGGCGATTCGCAGCAAAAGTTCCCGGAATCCGGGACGCCCCCACCGGCTTTCGGGAGGGAAATACGTTCCGCAATAAAACGGACGCAAGTCAGGGGTCAACCACACGCTCATCGGCCAGCCGCCGCTGCCGGTCGTGGCTTGCACGGCGGTCATGTAAATCTTGTCAATGTCGGGCCGTTCTTCCCGGTCGAGCTTGATGCAGACGAAATGCTCGTTCATCACGGCGGCGACATCGTGATTCTCAAACGATTCGCGTTCCATCACGTGACACCAGTGACAGGTCGAATAGCCGACCGACAGGAAGATGGGCTTGTTCTCCGCGCGCGCTCGGGCAAACGCCTCCTCGCCCCACGGGTACCAGTCCACGGGATTGTGGGCGTGTTGAAGCAGGTAGGGACTCTTCTCGTGGACAAGCCGGTTGGCGTGGGGCGTGGCGGACATGGCCGGTCAGGTGCCCAGCGGCTTGGCACGTTTCACGAGTTGGATGGCCAATCCCCACGGATCGCGCAACATCGCCAACTGATCGCCGTCGGGTGTGACGGTCAACGCGTCCTCGACTTTTGCCCCCGCTTTCACCAGCCGGTCGCGTGTCGCCGCCACGTCATCCACGACGAAGGCCAGATGCAGATGAAGCGAACTCATCTTTCGGTAGTCCGGTACGCTTGCCTTGGGATTGTTATAGATCTCGATGACCGTCTGACCGGAATCATCCGCCAGAAAATGTCCGTGCGCCGGGGCGCCGAACTTTCGCACCAGTTTCAACCCGAGATGCTGGATGTACCATTGCGCCGTTTCCACCGGAGCCGGCACCTGCCACGCCACATGCTCAATCTTCATGATCCGTTGCCTTTCTTTCGATGGTGGCGACGATAACACAGAAGAAGCGCGCTGTGAAAGGCTGTCCTCGATGCCCGAGGTTCGCGCCACGCGGGGGACGGTCACAGCTTCGGTTCTGGAAAAGCCGGACGCGGGGGCGGGACGTTGTTGGTCGCTGGGGGACTGGGTGGCGGTGGCGCGACCGAACCGGTCACGGACGGTTTCTGCCCGGCCAACCACTTGGACGCGCTAACTCGTACCCGAACCAGACTCAGACATTGATTGGTGCCCGTGGTCAAATAGTAGATGGTCGCTTCCGCGCGGTTTTCTTTGTCCGTCCAAGCGATCCAACGTCTCTCGTTGAATCCGGCCACTTTGCGTTGCCAGTCGTCAGCGGAATCACCCGCGCCGTTAGAGCCGATCAGGTTGATGCCGGCTAGAACAGGTTTTTCGGGGGGGACTTCCCCTATCTCAACAGGCTCGCCAAACATCTCGCGCAATTGATCCACAATGGCGTCGGGGCAAAGTTTTTGTTCCCGCAAGACAACCGAAAACTCGCGGAGCGAATTGTCATAGAAATGCGCAGTCAACAACGAGACCGGACCGGAACCCCGCGCTTGATAGATCTCCGGGTTCATCCCGCGCGCATTGACGGCGGTCAGGGTGAATCGGCCCTGCAAGTCATCGCGCCCAACGCCCAGCCAAACGCCCTGATAGTTGTCGAGGGCGGTCGAGCGGTTCGACGGTTCCTTGCCGGACACGATGGCCGGCAGGGAATTGGTCGGAGGCGGCGGCACCGTCAAGGTCTCGGCGTCATCGGTCATGAAAATAGGCTTCTCACGAAAAACGTCGTTGACGAGATAGAGCCAAAACGGAGCGAGCAATCCCAAGGCAAGCAGGATGCCCACGGTGATGCTGACGCTGCGCGGGATGGGTTCGAAGACGCGTTTGAGTCGCTTGGATTCCTGGGATTCGCTGGGATAACTGTCGGCGTTCTTTGATCGTTTGCGCCCGAGCCAGCGAAACGGCGACGCCATGACCACGGCTCCGCAATCGGAACACCGCACTTCCTGACCGAGCTTGCCGCCGGGCAGTTCGATGTTCTTGCCGCAATTGGGACAAACCTGAACCATTACCATCTGACAATAGCAGAGAGTTCGTTCCGATAAACACAGAAATGTAAGTGATGCCACCTCGAAAAGCCCTGACGCAGGCATCCTTGCCCGCGCCATCACTTGGTCATCACACCACCGGCGCAGCCAAAATAGCCGTGCCACGGCTTCGGGGGAGCGTGTTAGAAAATTCGTTCGCACAAGCCGCCTTGCCTGTATCGGGGTGCGAATCGGACCGGCCGCACAGGCTCAGAGGCCCATGCAACCAACGAATTGGATACCATAGGTGAATTGTAAGAGCCTGTTTTGAAATTCAAATTCCAACCGGTGTTGCAGCCGCAAGCTTGCTCGCGGCAGGTGCAAACTGGGGCAAGGCTCCCGGACCCGCGAGCAGGTCCGAGAGGGACTCGCGACTCCACTCGGAGCTCGCGGTTACAAACAGAACTCTCAAACACACTTCAAGACACTCTCCTGGCCACCAGTTGCCAAGTTTCTCATGGACCAGCGAGGAGACTTTCAAGTTCATGGTGGGTCAGAGCTGTGGTGTCTGGGAGCATCAACCCACCGCACAGACGCGCCTGACGAACAACTCGTACCGGAATCCGTCATTCAGGCTGACAGAGATTCAGCCGTCCAGCGGGCTGCGGACACCGAGGCCGGGCTTCTTCATGACGTGGGTGTAAATTTGCGTTGCCGCCACGTCTTTGTGGCCGAGCAATTCCTGCAACGTGCGAATGTCGGTACCGGATTCCAGCAGATGGGTGGCGAAAGAATGCCGCAGCACGTGCGGCGTGACCCGCTTGTTCAAATGCGCTTTCCGGGCGGCTTGCCGGATGGATTGCTGAAACGTTGCGTCCAAGATGTGATGCCGCCGTTTGATGCCAGTGCGCGGATCGGTCATAAATTGCCGGGACGGCAAAAAACCACTGCCATTCCCAGGCTTCACCGGCTTTGGGAAACTTCCGCTCGAGCCCCTCGGGCAACCAAACGCCAGGGGCGTTCTGTTCACGATCTTGATCGTAGAGAGTTCGCAACCAGTCCCGATGCTCGCGCAAGCGGCCCAGCAATGTTTCCGGCAACACCGTCACCCGGTCTTTGTCGCCCTTGCCGGCCCGCACGATCAGTTGCTGCCGGTCCAGATCCACGTCCTTGACCCGCAGACCGAGGAGCTCCATCAGCCGAACCCCACTCCCGTACATCAGCTCAGCCATCAGTCGATTCGAACCGTCCAAAGCCGCGAAGAGCTGCCGACATTCGTCCCGAGACAAGACTACCGGTACCCGCTCACGGCGCGCGGCGTGGACGAAGTCGCTGAAATCGCCCAACTCCCGCCCGAGCGCATCGCGGAGCAGAAACACGAGGGCATTCAACGCCTGCTTCTGACTGGACGCGGACGTCCGCTGCCGGGTGGCCAGTTCCGTGAGAAAGTCTTTGATCTCCAACTCCGTCACGGTCGCAACATCGAGTCCGCCGGTGGGTCGCACCCGCCCACCGCGCTGCGCTTCCCACCAACGCACAAAGCGCCCCGCCCAATGCCGGTACGCTTGTTCGGTGCGCCACCGGTACTGACCATGCCGCAACTGGCGGATCAGCTTCTGTTCCCATTCTTCCGTGCCAGTATCAGCCGCGGACAACGACGGAACATCCGCCAGCGTATTCGGTTGGGGACGGAAACGCCGCCGCATTCGCCTCGCCCCTTCAGGTGCGTCCCGCCGTCCTTCCCGGAAGAACCAATTCAGGGCGTCGCGCCACAACTGCAGTTGCGAGACGCCGAAACGACGCTGCGCGGTGACATCCTCCATAAAGGCGCGAGCCGACCCCCACGGTCGCCTTTTGGCCGGTTTGTTTGCAAAACCGAAGGTACTGAATGATGGCAAACCGGTACTGCTGCTGGCGGATGGGCGGGAGGTGTAAATCCGGTAGTCGCTCGGCCCACTGCGGGAACCAGATTGGCTGCTCGACTTTGCTTTGATCCATGAAAAACCTCGCCGACGGAGGACAAGCTGACTTTGTCTTTAGCCGAGAAGGTCCGCAAGCGAAAAGCCGACCTCGAAATGTCGCCACCCACCTCGCAGATGCTGTTTCAACCCGTTGGAAATCAGATTGACGCACGATTGGCCGAGGTCTACGCTTTGGTGAAAATGAATGCAAATATTGACTTTGTCTTTTGCCAGTCGAGTTTGTTCCATTAACAATGTTAGGCCGCACCGCGCGTGCGTCGTGGACGAAGCCCATCAGCTCGCGCATATTA
>CAZEQV010000033.1:0-18085 GCA_964514435.1 uncultured Verrucomicrobiota bacterium | reverse complement strand
AGCTACACGCCATGCGCTCATAGATGGAATGAGCGCGATAGTTGTCGAAACGCTTGACTAAGTCAAGCGGCCGGCAGGTTAGTCATCATCCAGAATTTGCAGGATCGCGTAGGCTCCTTTGGCCGGCAACAATGCTAAGTTCCTCGGATCAAAGAGTTCCAATCGCAGCACCCTGTTTGAACCGGGCGTTGCGTTATCCAAAATGGGCACCGTAAACGTCTGACTGGTTTGCCCCGCCTCGAAGGACAGCGTACCGGTGCTGTGCACATAATCCACACCATCAATCGCGCTGCGGGCCACTGTCCGGTAAGAAACGCTGACCGGCAAGGTGTCCCCAAGAACGCGAGCCACCGTGATCGTTGCTGCGCCGGCAGCTTCACTCACCCGAAACCGACGCGAAGAGAAAACAATCGCGCCCGGTCCCGTTTGGGTCTGGTGCTGCATTTGGGCAATCGTCATGGTCGCAGACGCGCGCGCTGCATAGCCAAGGGCACCGGGATAGCTGTTGGTGTCCACATCAACAGCCCGATAGAAAATCAAACTGACGAAGTAAGAAGCGGCTGCCATGAGCGTGTTGGCGGGAATCGTCACGGCTGTGGCATGGCCATCCAGCGCACCGGGCTGACCGGGACTGGGAGTGGTAAAAACCGGCGTGTTGAATGTGCCGTTTCCGAAGGATAATTGAATGGAATCGTTGGACGTGCCGTCCGCAATGGAATCCCAGGCAATGGTCACGTCGCGATCCCAGTTCAAGTTTGCCATCGCAATCAGGCTGGTGAATCGCGGCCGAGTCGGATAGTTCCCACCGACCAACGCGACCGGGATCTGGTGTTCGCCGTCGTTGATCGTCTGCATGGTCAGCGAATAGGTGCCGTCAGGAAAAGCGCGTTTCATGGCGGATTGTCCGCCAAACTCGCGGGTGAACCCATAAGCCAGCGGATAGCCGAGCAGGTTCATGTTGTAGCTGACGCTGTTGGGACAAAGCACGGAACCGCTGATGATCAATCCCGTGCGGTTGGCTCAAGTCCCGCCACAAATATCGCCCGAGGCGAACGGGGCATGGAGCGGGTCTTGTTGGGATTGGTCTGAAGATACATTTTGACGGTGGTGACACCGTAGTTGGCAATCTCGGCAGCCTCGACCGGAATGTTCGAGGTCCAAACTCCACAGGCAACAAGAACGGTGATCAAAGTTTTCATAAATCCTCCCCATCTGATGTTCCTTTCTCCCCCACACTCGGACTCTGCGCAGGAAAAGCAAGCCGGCAGACTTGTGGCGGGGGTGTTCGAATGGGGCGCGTTGACTTTCGATGGTGAGATGCCTATTCTGCCCTTGTCGGCGGCAAAAAACACGAATCCCCGAAAGTCCACGCTTCTGCGAGTCGCCATCGCTGCCGATGCCGGGTTTGCCCGTGCCGGTTGGCTCGCGGTCGCGCGACTTTCACTACATGAGGTAAAACTATGTGTGGCATCATCGGCTACATCGGCAGCAAACCCGCCCAGAACGTCTTGCTGGAGGGACTTCGACGGCTTGAATACCGCGGCTATGACTCCGCCGGCATCTGTGTTCAATCCAACGGCAAATTCGAGCTTCGCAAGAAAACCGGCCGCATCAATGACCTGGCCGCAGTCGTGCGCCAACAGCCCGCCAGAGGCACCAGCGGCATCGGTCACACCCGCTGGGCCACCCACGGCGCGCCCACCGACGACAACGCGCACCCGCACCTTGATCAGTCCGGCAAGATCGCGCTCGTTCACAACGGCGTGATCGAAAACCATCAGCACCTCAAAGACCGTCTCTTGGCCAAAGGCCACAAGTTCCGATCGCAAACCGACACCGAAGTTCTCGCGCATCTCGTCGGTGAGTGTTACGAGCAAACCAAAGCCGAACACCCGGATACCGGCCCCGCCCTGCTTGCTGAGGCCGTTCGCCGCGCCCTCAAGGAAGTGACCGGCACCTACGGAATCGCCGTGGTTCACAGCGATCATCCCGGCACGATAGTCGGCGCCCGACGGGGCAGTCCGTTGCTCGTGGGAATCGGACGCGATGAAAACTTTCTCGCCAGCGATGTGTCCGCAATCATCGCCCACACGCGGCGCGTCGTGTATCTCAACGACTTTGAAATCGCCCTCATCACCCGCGACGATTTCCAAGTGTCCACCATCGAAGCGGCGTCGGTCAGCCCCGAGATCCGGGAAGTGGAGTTCGCCGCCGAAGACGTGGAGCGTGGCAAGTTCCCGCATTTCATGCTCAAGGAAATTTTCGAGCAACCCAACGCCGTTCAAAACGCGTTTCGCGGACGCATCAGCTACGAAGAATGCACGGCGCGACTGGGCGGCTTGAATCTCTCGCCCGGGGAGCTGCGGTCGGTGGATCGCATCTTGTTTGTGGCCTGTGGGACGGCGTTGCACTCGGCCATGATCGGCAAATATCTGCTCGAAGACCTGGCCCGCATTCCCACCGAATGGGATCACGCCAGCGAGTTCCGGTATCGCAACTCGCCCGTGGACAAGCACACGCTGGTGTTCGCCGTCACCCAGTCGGGCGAAACGATTGACACACTGGCCGCCCTCCGCGAAGCCAAACGCAAAGGGCACCGGACTCTTGGCATCGTCAACGTCGTCGGTTCCACCATTGCGCGGGAAGTGGACGGCGGAACGTACATGCACGCCGGACCTGAAATCGGCGTGGCCGCCACCAAGACGTTCACATCGCAAGTCACAATCATGACGTTGTTGGCGGTGTTGATGGGGCGAATGCGGCACCTTGCCGCCACGCGGGGCACGGAAATCCTGAAGGAACTGGAGCGCATTCCCGGCAAGATCGAGCAGATTCTCAAGCTTAGCGATCACATGGCCGGCATCGCCAAAAAATACAGCGAAGCGCACAGCTTCCTGTTCTTGGCCCGGCAATACAACTATCCGGTCGCCCTCGAAGGCGCGTTGAAACTCAAGGAAATCTCCTACATCCACGCCGAAGGTTATCCCGCCGCTGAAATGAAACACGGTCCGATCGCGCTCGTGGACCCGCGCACGCCGTCCGTGTTCATCTGCCCGAAGAACTCCGTGTACGAAAAGGTCATGGCCAACATCGAAGAGGTAAAAGCCCGCAAGGGACCCATCATCTCGGTTGTGACCGAAGGCGACAAAGAAGCCAGCGCCAAGTCCGACGCTGTCATCGAGATACCGGCCACAATCGAATGTCTGGAGCCATTGCTGACGGTCATCCCGATGCAGCTTCTTTCCTATCACATTGCCGTGGTCCGCGGCTGCGACGTGGACAAACCCCGCAACCTCGCCAAGAGCGTCACGGTCGAATAGTCATGGCTAGAAGTTCCCCAATGGGGCTTTGAAGGAGTTGCCGGGACTTCCTTCTCTTTCTTTCTTCGCCCGCAAAGGCTACGCTCACAGAAGCCAGCAACCAAGGAGATCAAGCAGTCAGTCCAAGGAGGTGACGGAGGCATTATCACCGACACTCAGAGCTTCCGACACTTCGCCGAGACGCAGTACCAGTTTGGCAAGTGGGGGCGCCACCAACGCGGTCGCGCACGGCCTCACCCGCGCGTAAGTACCACCCGGGTCGCGCTCACGGTCATCGCCCACGTGCTTTTTGCGTGACGCCGTTTGTTGCGCGCCGATCAGTAGTTGCGCACACCGATGGCTCGCGCGTGGCTCGGCATCGCCGCTCGCGCACCGCGCGGTTCGAATACGACGTTGCTGCGGGTGTTGGGGGCGTGGGAGCAAGGGCGGTTGCGGCAGCCGTCCGTGAGGGCTGTCGTCGCACCCGTAGTCGGTCAGATTCCCTCTTTGGTTCCGTCGGTCATGGGGCAAGGGGGAACTCTGTCCTTCAACACCACCGCCATAACCTCATTCAGCCACTTGGGGACATTCCAATTTACCTCCGTAACTTGGGCTGTCCCCGTGGCCGGGGACATCGCTGTCCGCCAGAGCAAGCGGAGTGAGAATCCGTCTTGGAAACCGGCTGTGACGTTCCAGCCACTCGGCAACGGTCAACACTGGCGCATGGAGAAAGTTACACCGCCCACAAAGCCAGTGAAATACCGGGTTGCATGGCAACGCGAGCCAGTGCGAACCCGACTTGTCCGCCGTAGCGGAGTTTCGTCGGTCAATCTTCGGGATTTTCTGCTGGCACAAGTGTGAAGGCGCGCCCCACCAGACCAACTGATCCACGACATCCCACCATCTCGATTTACACCTGCTTTGGATTCCCATTTTGATTCATGCCGCCGGTGATGTAGTGTGTGCGGACATGATTCCTTCAGCTTCAGACAAACCGTTGCCGTCACCGGAAGAAATCCAAGCCAAGCTTTCTCAGTTTATGAAAACGGAGTTCGGCGACCACGTCGTCGTGGCCGCCTCTGCGCCGGAGACAGCGGAAACAAACCCACCGGGCAAGCAATCAGAGCGATCAAAACGGGTACTTTCCTTCCAATACAAGCCCAAGGAACTCAAAGCCCACCTTGACCGTTTTGTGATCGAGCAGGACGAAGCCAAGAAGGTCCTGAGCATCGCGGTCTGCGACCATTACAACCACGTCAAAGCCTGCGAACGCGGAGAAGCCTTCCCGGACTATGTCAAACAAAACGTCATCCTCATCGGCCCCACCGGCGTCGGCAAGACGTATCTGATCAAAACGATTGCAGAGCTGATCGGCGTTCCATTCGTGAAATCCGACGCCACGAAGTTCAGCGAAACCGGTTACGTCGGCGGCGATGTCGAAGACCTGGTCCGCGAATTGGTGCATCGCGCGGACGGCGACATCACGTTGGCGCAGTACGGCATCGTTTATCTCGATGAGATTGACAAGATTTCCACCCCCGCCAACGTCATCGGGCGCGACGTCAGCGGACGCGGCGTGCAGACCAATCTGTTGAAGTTGATGGAAGAGACGGAAGTGCCGCTGCGTTCGCCCACGGACATCCAGGCACAACTCCAAGCCGCGTTCGAGTTCCAGCGTCGCGGCAAGGTCAAACGTGAGACCATCAACACCCGTCACATCTTGTTCATTGTCAGCGGCGCGTTCGACCAGTTGACCGAAATCATCCGGCGACGTTTACGGGAATCCCACATCGGGTTCGGGGCCGGCACGATTGAGAACGTGCCCGAGGCAGAATTGCTACGGCGGGCGCAAACGGAGGACTTCATCAAGTTTGGATACGAACCGGAGTTCATCGGACGCCTGCCGGTGCGGGTGGTGCTGGAGAAGCTCAAGACGGACGACCTCTACCGGATCCTCAAACAGAGTGAAGGCTCCGTGGCCCGGCAATATGAGTCCAGTTTCCTGGCCTTTGGCATAGATGTGATCTTTTCCGAGGACGGTCTTCGCGCCGTGGCCGAACGCGCGGCTCTGGAGAATACCGGTGCCCGCGGCTTGCTGACGGTGTTGGAGCGCACGCTGCGCAACTACAAATACGAACTCCCCTCGACACCGATCAAACAGTTCGTCGTCACGCGCGCCGTGATTGAAGACCCCGACCGGGAACTTCACCGGCTCCTCCAGAATCCCGAATCGGAGTCCGTCCAGGTGCTGGCGCAGTACGTTCACGAATACGAACGGCGATTTGCCCAATCCCACGGCCTGCGGATTCGTTTCACAGAGGAGGCCGTGGCCGCCATCGTGAAACGCGCGCGCAGCGCCAATCGCTCCATCAACGAGCTGTGCCGGGAGTTGTTCCGCGATTTTCAGTTTGGATTGAGCCTGATCAAGAACAATACCGGTCAAACTGATTTTGAGGTGCCGGTCGAAGCCGTATCATCGCCGGACAAGTATCTCAGCGATTTGGTTGTCCGCAGTTACCCGCGCGAACCTCAACCCTGACCGGCTACATTGACCCACACCTTGCGCGCGCGCGGACCGTCAAACTCGCAAAGGTAGATCCCCTGCCAGGTACCGAGTTGGAGGCGGGCTTGCCGGACAAGAACGTGGATGCTGTGTCCTATCATGCTTGCTTTTACATGGGCCGCTGAATTGCCCTCGGCATGCCGGTACGCTGAATCCTCCCACGGCACTGCTTTCTCCAAAGCGTGAATCATGTCCCGCACCACATCGGGGTCCGCGTTCTCGTTGATCGTGATGCCGGCCGTGGTGTGCGGCACGAAACAGATCACAATACCGTCCCGGACACCCGATGATGTCACGACTTCTTGCACACGATCGGTGATGTCCACAAACTCGGCATGCCGGCTCGTTTTCACGATCAACTCGGAAGTGTTCACGATTCGACTCCCTTCTTGTATTTCAAGATGCCGGCCGCGATGGCCTTGGCCAAACGTTCCCGGTAATCGGGATCGAGAATCTTCTTGGCATCGTAACTGTTGGACAAGAATCCCGCCTCGACCAACACGGCCGGGCAGATGGCATACCGCAGTACATGAAACCGGGCACGTCGCACCCCGCGATCAATGGCGCGCATGGCGTCAATCAGCGATTCGTGAATGCAGTGCGCCGCCCAGACGTTCTTCTCATCGAACGCATTGCCGGGGGACTTCTCAGACCCCGTGCCGGCGGTGGTGGCGGTCGAACCCATGCCGGTCGGCGGCAAGGCGTATGTCTCGATGCCGCTGGCCAGTCCGCCAGAGTTGAAATGCAGACTGACAAACAAATCGGGCTTCTTCGCTTCCATCATCGAGACGCGCTGCGCCAATGTCAGCGTCTTGTCGGAGGTGCGAGTTTGCAGAACCCGGATGCCGGCCTCCTTCAAGTGGCGTTCCACCCGTTTGGACAGGTCAAGCGTGAACTCCTTTTCCACGCGACCGGATGCGCTGGAGGTTCCCCTGTCGGTTCCGCCGTGACCGGCATCCAGCATCACCGTGGTAACGGTTGCCTTGGTCTTGGAACGTCCCTGCCGCAAGACCGGATCGAGTCCCTTCAACACGTCCACGGACGACATCCACAGTTTGTCGCCCGCCAACACGACCGGCAGGCTGAGCCAGTGGACGTAGCCGTTGAACCGCGCGCTGCGACTGTCTTGCTCGACGTACAACGCACCGGCGGCTGACCGGTAATCGCCGCGCGACTTCAGTGAACTGACATCCTTGCCGAGATTGTAGTAGCGGGCGACGTCGCTGACGGCGACATAATCACGCCCGTTGATTCGTTGGGCTTTGAGCGCCCCGGACTGGGCCAGAGCCGGGACGGCCAAAACCGGCAAGCACAAGCACACGGCCAATATGAATCTCAACACCAAGTACCACCTCCCGTGCGGAGCACGTTGTCCAAAACGCAAAATGTTTGCAAGCAAATGCCGACTACGGGCGCGGCAAAATTTCGTTCACACGGGTGAACACGTCTTCTGGAAAGCCGATGGCGCGTTTGATGAGGTAATCCCGTTCGATAACACTCGGTTGCCGCCCGGCTTGCCGGAGCGCATCACGGTCAATCAGCCCGCGCATCCACGCCCAATGCGGATAGACAGGCACCGGGTAGTCGCTGCCGTGAAGCAACCGGGATCGAAATGGCTCCTGCAAACAAGCCCGGTAGTGTTGGCTGCGGATGGGAATGTTGAAAGCGCTGATGTCGCCGTAAAGATTCTCGTAACGGGTCGTCATCCCGGCAAACACGTGGAAATATTCGGGGTCAATGAATCCACGTCCGCCGCAATGGGCCGCAACGCAGGTCACGCCACATTCCAGCGGCTGGGTCAGTATCCGCGGATCCGCATAGGCCGCGTTGATGATCTGCAACGTGTGTTCGCCCCCGGTATGGGCCAGCAGCGGCATTTTCAACTCCGCCATCCGCTCCCAGAATGGCCGGTATCGTTTGTCATTGCAGTCAATGTTGTGGCAGTTCGGCAGGCATTTCATCATCACCGCCCCCGCCGCCGCGCACCGGTCAAGTTCCTCCACCGCGTCCGGCCTCGCCGGGTGAATGGAGACGGCGGGAAGAAATGCGGGGTGTTTTCGGGCGAGTTCGAGAACGTAATCATTCGGGACGTAAAACGTGCCGGCTCGCATCAACTGGCCGTCCGTTTGATAGACTTGGTCATTGGCCAGGATCACCACGCGGTCAAACGAGGAAGCATTGACCTGCTCAAGCAGACGTTGGACGTAACGTTCATCAAAGCAGGGATCATCAAATCCGGTCACGTCAAGTCCGATGTGCCGGCACATGAATGTGCCGAGGAACGAGTACCAGCCGGTAGGCCGCAGCCAACAGCCGGAGCCGCTTCGGCCGTTGCCGACAATATGGACGTGCATGTCAACACGGCTCATCGAATCAAACCGCGGTCAGGACTGCGGACCGAGTTCAAGATGCTGGGGCGGGTTTGGCGGCAGTTTCCAGACAATCTCACCATGGTTGGTGGCCATGTGCATCTTGTTGGTGAGTTCAATGCCCGCTTCATACGTCTTCTCGAAGGCGGCAAAATCACGCGCTTTGATCTGCCCGCTCATCGGGTCAAAAATCTTCTGGGCGAAATTGTCGAGCATACCGGCATACTTGGGACGAGTAATGGCCATCTTTTTCCACATGCTGCGGAGACTGCGCAATTGGTAGTCGGCCAACGCCCAGTTGCCGCCTTTCGCTGCATAGTAGAGGATCCAGTACCTCTCACTGACCAACGGCATCAGTTGACCGAGACCGGGCTGAAGATCGGCGATTTGGTCGAGTGTGAGTTCGCCGTGTTTCGTGCGGCCGACGATGGGCTTTTCCTCCGGCATGATTGACCTCCGAGATTTCTGGAGGTTGTAGATGGTCGGATGGCGCGATGCAACCAAGAAAAACCCCGGCAAGGAACGATGCCTTGCCGGGGTCGAGGGAACCGCGTTGGTCAGCTCTTGTTGGCGTCGCTGCCTATTTGCATCATCGGGCAACCGGGCTTGGCGGCCTTGTCGCAATTGGACTTGAAGCTGTTGAACTGCTCTTCCGACAAGACGCCTTTCATGCCTTCCATCATCTTGGCGCAGGTGGTTTCCGAACAACCGCCTTTTTCGCACTCGGCCAAGAGGGCATTGATCTTGGTCTGCTGTTCATCGGTCAACTTCAGACCACTCAACGCCGCCCGACAACCTTGGGCGGACTTGGCGGCCTCTGCCTTGGCTTTGCTGGCGGGACAGCAGCCCGGCCCGGCTTGAACCGACAAAACCACACCAGCAGTCAATACGGCAGCGACAACGGCAACTTTGAATTTCATCATCTGCGACTCCTTTTGAGGTTGATGTTACAGGTACTTCGACTCCGACCGGCTACGAATTGTTCACCAGTACCTGCAAAAACTAATAAGTCAACCCGTGAAATGACGACAAACCGGTTGACAAACGCGCCGTGCACTGTTAAAAAGATTCAGTTCAAACTGAACGGTCATGGCTGAAACGCAAACCAAGTCGTGGAAACAGACGCGCCTGAAGTTCATCGAAGCCGGTGGGCACACGACACAGTCGTTTGGCTTCGGACGAATAATGGGGCAAATCTACGCCCTGCTTTATCTCAGCCCCAAACCCATGTGCCTCGATGAAATTGCCCGGGAGCTTGGGGTCAGCAAAGCCAGCGTCAGCACCACCATTCGCCAACTCGAAACATGGTCGGCTGTCCGGCAAGTGTGGGTGCGGGGCGACCGCAGGGATTTCTACGAAGCCGAGACCGATTTCCATGCAGTCATCCGGCAAGGTGTGCTGGGGTTGTTGCGGAAAAAGTTCAACACCGCAGGAGTGGAGATTGAGCGAATCCACGAACAACTTGAGTCAGAACTGGAAAACGCCCAAGATGGTGAAACTGAGGATTTGCGGGTCATCAGCCAACGCGTAAAAAAAGCGCGAGATTTTCATCAAAAGCTCAATGGACTTTTGGGCAATCCGCTGATCGAACATTTGCTTTGACGGGGCGCACAACTTGGATCGCAGCACCACGGCTCCGGCAGGCTGCGATTGGGACAGGATGCAAGGGAGCCGGCAACAATCCATGACACACTTCGGGAATCCGAAGGGCGAGACAGGCATTGCGAAACCGAGCGATGCACCTGAATGGCGGCAGCATGTTCAGGAGACAGTTGACAGTGATCAGCGGACAGTGAAAGGCGGCCAAGTTCATGGGTGAGAAGTCAAAGATTCAACACTTCACTGACTTTCAGGTGTGGCAAAAATCTCACCATCTCTTCCTCAGCCTGCTAAATGACATCGAAGTCTTCCCCCACCGACGCGGGGCTGACATCATCGCTGATCAGATTTTGCGCAGTTCGGGTTCCATCAGTGCCAACATTGCCGAAGGTTTCAACCGCAGCACAAAGAAATTCCTGAACTGTCTGGACATCGCCCTAGGCGAAACGAACGAGACGGAGAACTGGCTCTACAAGGTGCGCGATGCCCGGTTTCTCGAAGCCGTATCCTGCGAACAGCGCATCGAAGCAACCAATGAAATTGGCCGCATGATTAACGGCCTCATCCGCAGCCTCAATGCCAAACACTCCGACGGTTGATCCTTCACTGTCCCTGTTCACCGTCCCCTGTCCACTGTTCACCGAAATGACTGCCCACTGCCCACAGTCCCCTGTCCACTGGTATGCCATCCGCACCAAGCCCCGGCAAGAATCGCTGGCACAAACATCGTTGGAGCGGGAAAACATCGAAACATTCTATCCCAAACTCCGACGACGACGAACGATCCGGCGCGTCCGCAAATGGGTAACCGGGCCGTTATTCCCCTGCTACATCTTCGCGCGATTCGAGGCCACGACGAGCGGGAGGCTGGTCAAGCATGCCAACGGTGTTACCAACATCGTCAGCTTTGGCGGCAAACCGGCCATTGTGGACGGGGCTATCATCGCCGCGATCCGTGATCATTCAGAAGATGCCGTGGTCACGTTGCCGCCCACATCGTTCAAGCCCGGTGAGATTGTGGAGATCAAAGCCGGTCCGCTGATGGGTTTGCAGGGAATCTTCGAACGAGAACTGAGCGACCGCGACAGGGTGATCATTTTGATAGATGCTCTGGCGCACGCAGCGCGGGTGCAGTTAACGCGCGACCAGTTGGAGAAGGTCGTTGGGTAGCCACAGATGCACACCGATTTTCACGGGTGTTTTACCATTCACTTTTCCGCCAGTATTCGCGCCAATTCGTGTGAATTCTTGGCTAATCAATCTGTGTTTGTCAGTGTGATTCTGTGGCCGCCTCAGTAACCATCATCTCCGCCGAACGCCACGAGCGACTCCGTCAGTTCCTGAAAGATCTTTGGGATTACCGGGAGCTTTTCCTCACATTCGTCCAGCGCGACATAAAGGTACGCTACAAACAGACTGCACTGGGCGTGATTTGGGTCATCCTCCAGCCGTTGTTCATGGTTGGCGCATTCTCGCTGATTTTCGGCAAGATCGCCCGGATGCCGACCGACGGATTGCCGTACACCATGTTCTACATTGCCGCCATTGTCCCGTGGAACACGTTCGCCACCGCGTTATCTCAATCCGCCTTGAGCATGGAATCCAACGCCCACCTCATCAGCAAAGTCTATTTCCCCCGTATCGTTGTGCCGGGAGGGATTGTGTGCGGTTCGTTTGTGGATTTTTCCATTGGTTTCTGTCTGATGAATGGCCTGGCAATCTATCTTGGCCACTGGGACTGGCGACTCCTACCCCTTACCCCCCTGCTCCTTCTGATCCAAGCGCTCACCGCTCTTGGCATCGGCTTGGCGCTGGCCATTCTCAACGCCCAATACCGGGACGTGAAACACGCCGTCGGCTTCATGGTGCAACTGTTCATGCTGGCCACCCCGGTCATCTACCCCGCTTCCAAACTTCCAGCCTCCATCCAACCATTCCTTTTCCTCAATCCCATGGCCATCGTGGTCACTACTTACCGGTCGATCCTGAAAGGCGATCCGTTGAATTGGTTTCTTCTGATTTCTGCCCTGCTGACTTCTGTTTTCTTCCTCAGCGCCGGCATCTGGTTCTTCCGCAAGCGCGAAGCGCGATTGGCCGACGTCCTGTAGCCACAGATGGACACGGATGTTCGCAGATGACAAAATTTCACCCGTGCTCATCGTGTGAATCATTGGCTAAACAACCATGTCTGACATCGCCATCCACATAGAGAAATTGGGGAAACGTTACCGGTACGGTGGCGCCGCGCCAATCAGCGCCAATTTGCGGAGCGACTTCACCGAATGGGTTAAAGGTCTTTTCGGTCGCAGCCGTAAGCCATCAGTTATCCGTGCGCATCCGTGGAAATCTGTGGCCAAAAACGTAACGCACCGCACTCTCCATCAAATCCATGAACAACACATGGATGCGGACCCCAACTATTTTTGGGCGCTCAAGGACATCAACTTGGATATCAAGCAAGGCGAAGTCGTCGGCCTCATAGGGCGGAACGGGGCCGGCAAGTCCACGCTCTTGAAGATTCTCTCCCGCATCACTCCTCCTACCACCGGCAAGGTCACGTACAACGGTCGGATTGCCAGCCTGCTCGAAGTGGGGACCGGATTCCACCGGGAACTGACGGGACGCGAGAACATCTTCCTCAACGGCTCGATCCTGGGGATGAAACGGGCGGAGATCTTGAAAAAGTTCGATGAGATTGTGGCGTTTGCTGAGGTCGAGAAGTTCATTGATACCCCCGTCAAGTTCTACAGCAGTGGCATGTACGTCCGTCTGGCGTTTGCCGTCGCGGCGCACTTGGAAACGGACATCATGCTCGTGGACGAAGTGCTGGCGGTCGGCGATACGGCGTTTCAGCAAAAATGCCTCGGCAAAATGGACGCCGTCGCCAAGTCAGGTCGTACCGTCCTGTTTGTCAGCCATAACATGAGCGCGATCAAATCGCTCTGCAAATCCGGCGTCGTCCTCAACCAAGGCCAAGTGGCCTGCACCGGCAAGGTGAATGAGGCCGTGGGCGCTTATACTCACGTCAACGCCGGCCAGCTTGCCCAAGACAATCCAGTCTCCGTAAGCGATCAGCATTACGCTCGCGGCACCCGGGATGTCCAACTGACCCGCGTTGGCGTTCAGGGGCTGGATGGCGCATGGCGACGGTCCTTCGCCGTCTGGGAACCGTTTCGCGTCGTGCTGGAAATCGAAAATACAACAGCGTCGCCACGCGACATTGCCTGTTGGTTCTCCATCACGGCCCTCGACGGGACCTATTTGGGAACCAGCATCCAATACGATGATGCCGACCAGACCGACCGGGTGGTGGAGGGGCACACAGTGCTGACCGTGAGCGCCGTATGTCATGACAACGTGCTCAAACCGGGTGAGTATTTGCTCTCCGCCGGAATCCTCGGAAAATATCGGGAAATCCTGGCTTGGTGCGACCGCCTGATCACGCTGGAAATCACCCAACAAATCGCGGATCGCAACACGCTTTTCGACGACCGCATTGGCTTGGTGGTCGTACGAAGCAAGTGGGCAGTGCAGTCTGCGGAAGGTGCGACGCTGTGAGCGCGAGAGAATTCGCCAGCAACATCATCCGTCAATCCGTCCGCTGGCTGGACGCTGCCCGGATGTGGCTGTTGCGCAACGACATAAAACGCTGGCAGCAAAACATTCGTGAAACGCCCGTCTGGGACGAGCGCAACCGGATCCTGGCCTCGCTCATCCCTCCCGGTTCCAGCGTCATAGACCTCGGTGCGGGAGCGCAAACACTGCGCCACCATCTTGTGAATTGCGAGTACCAACCTTGTGATTTGGTGCCGCATGGGGACGCGCTCTACTGCGATTTCAACAAAAACATCTTCCCGGCAACCACGAAGAAATACGATTTCATCGTCTGCAGCGGCGTGCTGGAATACATCCGCAACCCGCACCGCTTCTTGAGCCAAATCTTCAAGCTCGGCTCGCAAGGATTTCTTACCTACGCCCCGCTCCTACCGGGACAAAAAAGACTCACTCGGTTACGCGGCGGTTGGGTTAACCATTTTCGCGAGGACCAGCTCGAGATGCTGTTCGCCAGATCCGGCGTCCGCTTTGTCAAAGTGCAAGAATGGAACGGCCAACTAATCTATCGAATTGAACCCAGCCAAGCGTCCGCCACACCGGCCTCATGCGCATCCTGAACTTTCACGTTGCGGCCAAACACAACGTTGCCGAGCCGCACACGCCGCCGATCAAATACTTCGACTTTGCCGCCGAGGTCGAAACGGCGGACTTTTCGGTTGCCGAGGACTTGGACATCCATGGTCGGTACGATGCCTTCATCTTTGGCGGCGGCGGACTCCTCGACATTGAAGACATGCTGCCCCCGCTCTACGCTGTCGCCATCCGGGCCCGTGTGCCCGTCATTGTCTGGGGTGCCGGCAAGAACACTATTCGCGGCGGCGAGACCTTGTTGTTTAACGTATCCGGCAAGGAAGCCTTGTGCGCGCGACTCCGTCAACTCTTCCATCGCCGGCCACGATTCGTCACCGAATTGGTCGTACCAGAAGAACCGCCCGCCGGCAGCCGGTCGGATGCCGCGCTGGCCCGGTGCGCGCTGGTCGGCACCCGCGACTTCCCGGCACCTTATGACTGGACCCCATGCGTCACCTGCATGGATCCACTGCTCGACTTCTATCGCGACCAGCCACCTCGTCATAGAGTCGTGGTGTATCAGCACCCGCACTTCTGTCGGATCAGCCTGCCGGGCGCGCCCCGGCTCGACAACGTCGGCGTCAGTTTTGCTCAGGCGTTGGCGTTTCTGAGTTCGGGCGAGACGGTGTTCACTTCCAGTTACCACGGCGCGTATTGGGCATTGTTGCTCGGACGCAAAATCGTGGCGGTGCCGTGGTCCACGAAATTTCTCCACTTCAAACAGCCCATCACTTTGGTCAAACACCGCGCCTCAGTGCCCCGCGCCCTGACGGAGGCGCGCGCCTTTCCGGACGCGCTCACGGAATGTCGCGCTGCCAACCTCCAGTTTGCCGGCACGGTGGCGCAATTGCTCGGCATCGCCATCAAACCCAAATTCACCATTTCCTGACCATGTCTGAATCCTTCCGCTCCAAGCTCCTCAAGGCCACCGGCCTCGCGCAGTTGCGCGAGATGCGGTGGAACATCAAACATCTCACCGAGACCGTGCGCGAGGCGCGACAGATTCGCACCTTGCTGTCGCAGGAACACATCCGGCACCTGCTCGCCCAGCCCAAATATCAAGACCCCAAACGCCTGAACCGGCATGAGACCCGTGTTTATTCGCAGAATGGCGAGGACGGCATCTTGGAAGAAATCTTCCGGCGCATCGGCATGACCAACCGCTTCTTCACCGAGTTCGGCGTTCAAGCCTGCGAGAACAACTCCCTCTACCTACTGTTGCAGGGCTGGCGCGGCATCTGGCTGGAAGGTAGTCCCGCGCAGGTGTCTCTGATGCAACACGAGATGGCGCGACAGGTCGCGGCCGGTCAACTCACCATCAAGAACGCCTTCATCACCGCCGAGAACATCGAGACGCTGTTCCGCGAATTGCAGGTGCCGGCCGAACCGGACCTGCTCTCCATTGATATTGACGGCAACGACTACTGGATTTGGAAAGCCGTGACGAACTACCGGCCGCGTGTCTTGTCCATCGAATACAACCCGATCTTCCCGGCCCACATCCGCTGGGTCATGAAATACAACCCCACCCATGTCTGGCAGCAGGACTCCTATCAAGGTGCCAGCCTCAAGTCCCTCGAACTGCTCAGCGCTTCGAAGGGCTACACACTCGTCGGCTGCGACCTAACCGGCACCAACGCCTTTTTCGTTCGTGACGACTTAGTGGGCAATCATTTTGCTGGACCGTTCACGGCGGAAAACCACTACGAACCGGCTCGTTATTACCTCCAAGCCCGCCTCGGCCATCCACGCGCTTGGGGCGAGTTTGAAACGGTTTGAGCCACAGATGCACACAGATGAACACTGAATGAGTCGATTCCGTGGTCATCCGTGTGAATCAGTGACTAACTCAGCCTTTGGTCTGCCTTGAGAATTTGCATCGTCTCCCTTGGCGGCTACCCGACGCTTTCCAGCTACGGCGGCATCACCTTGTATTCGCAGGTGGCGGCGCGAGCGCTGGCGGCGCGAGGACATGAAGTGCATGTGATAGCGTGTTACCCACATATTTACACCGATCAGGGGCAACTCCACAAAAATGTGCACTACGAGACAACGGACGGCACCATTCAGTTGCACGCGCGTTCCCTGTATCCGTTGCCGTTTGTGGAGCGATGGTTGGAGGGGCTGGGAGCCAGCCTATCGGTGGCGCGGAATCTCTGGAAACTCCACCGTCGCTTTCATTTCGATGTGGTGGAGTTTCCCAATTATGAGGGCACCGGGTTTGTCTCCTGTTTGTTGCGGATTGTTCCCAGTGTGGTTCGTCTGCACACCTCCACTTACGAGGCCGTGCAACTCATGGGGCGACCGCCCCGGCTCCCAGAGCGGTTCTTGATGTGGATGGAACGGATGTCAGCCCGGCTGGCCAAGGTTGTCGTCACCCACAGCGTCGCGCAACACAACACGCTGGCACCGGTGTACGGACTCACGGATGTCGAGATTGTGCCGCATGCCGTGGAACTGCCAACCGAGCCGGGCGAAACGGTAGGGCAGCGCAAATGCGCGGTGTTGATTGTGGGGGCGTTGAACACCCGCAAGGGTGTAGACACGATTTTTGCAGCAGTGCCAATGGTGCTGGCCGCCGTTCCCGAAGCTGAGTTTTGGTTTGCCGGTGGCGGTGCCAACGTACGCTATGAGCAGCGATTCCGCGCCGTTCATCCCGAAATCTCGGTGGAAAAAGTCAAGTTTCTGGGATTTGTCTCGTCCGCCGAACTGAGCCGTCTCTATTCACAATGTGCAGTATATGCCTCGGCCTCGTTGCACGAATCATTTGGGCTGACGTTGGTGGAGGCAATGGGGCATGCCACGCCGGTAGTGGCCTGCAATACCAGCGCCATCCCCGAAATCGTAACGCATGAACGCGAAGGGCTGCTCGTCCCGCCCGCCGACCCGGCAGCCTTTGCGAAAGTCATCATCCGCCTGCTGCGTGATCCGCAGTGGTGCGCCACGCTGGGCGCGGCCGGTCGGGAGAAAGCCCTGCGTCATTACTCTTTGCCGCGGCTCGGGGCAGATTTGGAGAAACTGTTCAAACAAACAGCTCGAAGGCCATCAGAACCATGAAACAACTGAGTTACCGCAACAAAATGCACAGCCCACGCACGGTGGCTTTGCTCGAAGAGGCCGCGCGCCTGGGTCAGCGAGTTTTAGACGTTGGTGGCGGCGTGGGACCGTGGCATCAATCTGCGCATATCTTGGACATATTGCCGTTTGACCGGGAACGGATGCAAACGACGATGTGGGGCGGCGACAGGCCCGGCGGTTGGCAGCCGGAGCAATACACCCAGCAAGACATTTGCGACGGCAAGTGGCCGTTTGCCGACGGCGCGTTTGATGTCGGGTACTCGGCCGGGGTCTTGGAGGACTTGCGGGATCCCATCTTCGTAGCGCGCGAAATGCAGCGAGTGTGCCGCCGCGTCATCTTGGAAGGCCCCAGTCGGCTGTGCGAGCAAACCGCCGGCATTGACCACCAACGCTGGAGCGGGTTCTGGCACCATCGCTGGATGATGTACGAACAGGACAGCAGCTTGATATTTCAACGCAAGACCTATCTGATCAACCTGCCCGGCTGTCATCACCAACTCCGTCCGTGGGAACGCGCAGCCGGTGATGAACTGCTGTTTGTCTTTGCGGCTCCATCCCCTTTCCCCGTTCGCGAAGTGGCGTTCTGGAATGAACGCGATGAGGCCGCCAATCTCCGTAAATATGTAGCCACCAATCCCCTTCACCGAGAGCGCGAGGCCAACTGGCGAAAGATCGTTTTCAATCTCAGGCAAAAATACTTAGCCCAGATTGAATAGTCCGTTTTGGTCCCTGCTCAAAGCAAGGAAAAACAACCATGAAAGTAGCCATCATCGGAGGTGGATTCTTCGGGTTTCACATTGCGCGGGAAATCCTCCGCAAAGACCGGCAAGCCACTGTTCACATCTACGAGCGCAACAACGCGACGCTCAGCGAGGCCGCCTACAAGAATCAGTGCCGGCTCCATCTTGGTTTCCACTATCCCCGATCGGGTTACACAATCTACCAGTCGGTCATCGGCTACGACCGGTACGTCCACGAATACGGGGAGTGCA
>CAZEQV010000032.1:0-18510 GCA_964514435.1 uncultured Verrucomicrobiota bacterium | reverse complement strand
ACCGAGGCGGCGCAGGAACAGGAGCGGGAACGGCTGTTCGGCATCCTCCGCCGCATGATGCAGAAAAAACTGCACGAACATCCCGAAGTCTACGCCGAGGCGCGGGCGGAGATGCTCAAGTCGTGCGGCGGCAAATTGCCGCCGGTGCTCGACCCGTTTGCGGGCGGCGGCTCGATTCCGCTGGAGGCCAACCGGCTCGGCTTCGAGGCCCACGCCGGCGACCTCAACCCCGTCGCCGTCCTGCTGAACAAGTGCAACCTCGAAATCGCCCCGCGCTGGGCCGGGCATCCGCCGGTGAATCCTGGGAGCGCGGGCATCTTGCCCGCCTTCGCCGGCAATCAGACGAGCAAGGACGCTCGAACACACATGGACTGGCATTCCCGTGGCTATCTGCCGCACTGTGACCAGCCGGGCTTGATTCAATCCATCACCTTCCGTTTACATGACTCTGTTCCTTCGGATGTGCTGGAACAGTGGAAAACCGAATTACGCCTCACCGGCCGCGAATCGTCCGCCGATCCCCGCTGCGCTGAGTTGCGCGAACGCATCGAGAAATACGCCGATCAAGGGCATGGCCACTGTCACTTGCGCGAAACGGCCATTGCCCGACTGGTCGAGAACGCTTTGCTGCATTTCGATGGAGAACGCTACCGGCTGCTCGCTTGGTGCGTGATGCCCAACCACGTCCACGCTCTGATTGAGACCGCGAAAGGATTTCCGCTGTCGGATGTCATTCATTCTTGGAAATCCTTTACCGCCAAGGAAGCCAATCGACTGCTGGCGAAACAAGGCGAGTTCTGGATGCCGGATTACTTCGACCGGTTCATCCGCGACGAAAACCACCTCCGCAAGGCCATTGAATACATCGAACAGAATCCGGTCAAAGCCGGGTTGGTCAACGAGGCGCGGCTCTGGGAGTGGTCCAGCGCTGCGGATGCCATCAGAGCAGCGGGCGGGACGCCCGCGCTCCCAGGGATGTGGCAAGGCACGCACGGGCTGGCCGAGGACGTGCGCTACTACGGCCGCAAAATCCGCGAGCAGGCGCAGGAGAAAATCGGCCACCTCTACCCGAAGGCGAAACTGCCCAAGGAACTCGGCGGCGGCGACGCCAACGTCATCGCCTGGCTCTGGGCGCGCACCGTCAAATGCTCCAACCCGGCTTGCGGCGCACGAATGCCGCTGATTCGCTCATTCTGGCTGGCCAAGAAGAAGCCGGTATTCATTCATGCCCATCCGGTACTTGATCACCGCAACAAGACCGTGCGCTTCGAGATTCGAGACACCGGCGAACCCGTCAAAGAGACCACGACCGGTAAGGGAGCGCGATGCCTTTTCTGCGACAACTTCATCAAGAAGCCGGAACTGCGTGATTTGGCTTCGGAACATGGCGTGCAGGAAATCCCTCTGGCTGTCGTGGCCGATGGACCGCGAGGGCGTGTGTACTTGCCAAGCACTGCGTTGGAGATTCCGAAGGTGAAGCGGCCAGATGCCGGGCAAGTCGAACAACCGATGACCGATGACCGCCGCTGGTTCTCGCCGCCGCTCTATGGACTGCCGAACTTCTCAGACATCTTCACGCCCCGGCAACTGTCGGCGCTGGTGACGCTGAGCGATTTGGTGAAGGCCAACCGCGCAGAAGTGCTGAAGGATGCGAGAGCCGCCGGGTTGTCCGATGCGGATACTGCGAACTATGCGGATGCAGTCACGATCTTCCTCGCACTTGCCGTGGATAGATGCGCGGATTTCAACTGCGGGCTGAGCACCTGGAAACCGAGCGGACAACAGCAAATGCACCTTTTCACCCGGCAAGCCATTCCGATGGCTTGGGATTTTGCTGAAGCCAACATTCTTGGGCAAAAAGCGATTTGCTGGCACAACGCAGTCGAACTCACGGCCGGTGCGCTTGAACCAGTTATTGTTGGGCCTTCACCAGTGGGTCATTCCGCTCAGGTGGACGCTGCCGGTGGAGCGAAAGGCAAGGGCAGTTTGCTGTCAGCACCGACCCGCCATACTACGACAACATCGCCTATGCGGCGTTGAGCGATTTCTTCTACGTTTGGTTGCGGCGGACGGTGGGGCAGTTGTATCCGGAGTTGTTCAGCACGGTGCTTGTGCCGAAGATGCCGGAGTTGACCGCGTCGCCCGAACGGTTCGACGGCGACAAGGAGCAGGCCCGCGAGCATTTCGAGTCGGGCTTCCGCAAAACGTTCACCGCGTTGCGCGAACGGCTCGACCCGCGTTTCCCGCTGACGGTCTATTACGCCTTCAAACAGGAGGACACCGAGGAAGACGGCGACGACGAAGCCGGTAACGGCGCGAGCGCGGTGGACCTGACGACCGGCTGGGAGACGTTGCTGGACGCGCTAATCTTCACAGGATTCCAGATCACCGGCACATGGCCGGTCCGTGCCTCTCTGAAGTGGCGCTTGGTGGCGATGGACACGAACGCGCTGGCGTCGTACATCGTGCTGGCGTGTCGGCCCCGGTCGGCGGACGCGAAACAGGTGGGACGGCGGGAGTTTCTGGCGGAACTGAAAAAGGAGCTTCCCGTGGCGTTGCGGCTGTTGCAGCAGGGCAACGTCGCGCCCGTGGACTTTGCCCAGGCGGCCATCGGCCCCGGTATGGCAATTTTCACACGGTACGGGAAAGTCATCGAAGCGAATGGCCAACCGATGACCGTTCGCACCGCGCTGTCGTTGATCAACCAGACGCTCGACGAGGTGTTGGCCGAGCAGGAAGGCGAATTTGATGCTGACACACGCTGGGCGGTCGCGTGGTTTGACCAGCACGCCCACGCTGAGGGCGAGTTCGGCGATGCCGAGACATTGAGCAAAGCCAAGAACGTCGGCATGAACGGTCTCGTGGAAGCCGGTATCCTCAACGCCCGTGCCGGCAAGGTGCGCCTATTGCGCCGCGACGAATTGGACGCTGACTGGGATCCGTCCACCGATGAGCGGTTGACGGTGTGGGAAATGACCCAACACCTGATTCGCGCCCTGAACGAGCAGGGCGAATCGGGTGCGGGCGCGTTGCTACGAAAGATCGGCGCGAAAGGCGAGGTCGCTCGCGATTTGACTTACCGACTCTTCCAAATTTGCGAGCGCAGGAAATGGGCGCAGGAGGCGATTGATTACAACAGCCTCGTCATCGCCTGGCCCGAAATCACCAAGCTGGCCCGGAGCACACCGGCCGCCAAAGGCCCACAGCAACAGGAATTTCAACAGTAACGGAGACGAACTATGGCACTCAGTAATGCGGAACGTGTCGGCAAGGCACTCGATTTGTTGAACCAAGGGCTGCGCCCGTTCATCGAGCGCGAACTACAGGCCGCCTTTGGCGATAAGTGGCAGGAACAAGCCCTGCAAAGTTTTCCCGACGATCATCCGGTCGTGCGCAAACAGGAAAAGGTGGACTGGGACACACAAGCCTTACTGGTCGTCATGTGGAACCGGTGGAATGATGTGTTCAGGAAAACACTCGGTCACGCCGAACGCAGTCTGGTCAGCGAACTGCGCGATGTCCGCAACCGGTGGGCGCATCAGGAAGCCTTCAGCACCGATGACGCTTACCGAGCAATTGACAGCATGCACCGCCTGCTAACGGCTGTCTCCGCCGATCAAGCCGTGGAAATAGATCGCCAGAAACAGGATTTGTTGCGCGTCCGGTTTGATGAACAAGCCCGCCGTGAATCCAAGAAAGCCGCCGTGACCGCCATTGAAGGGCAGCCCGCCGGTGGGTTGAAACCGTGGAGGGAAATCGTCACGCCGCACCCCGATGTGGCCTCGGGCCGGTACCAGCAAGCCGAGTTCGCCGCCGACCTCGGCCAGGTTCATCGCGGTGAAGGCAGCGATGAATACAAGAACCCCACCGAGTTTTTCCGGCGCACCTATTTGACGGATGGTCTGCAAAACTTGCTGACCGATGCGTTGCTGCGTCTGACTGGCAAGGGCGGCAATCCCGTGGTGGATTTGCAGACGAATTTCGGCGGCGGCAAGACGCATTCGATGTTGGCGCTGTATCATTTGTTTTCCGGGGTTGCGGCAGCGGAGTTGCCGGATATCGAGTCCATTTTGCACAAGGCTGACGTGCCGAAGCCGCCCAAGGCGAAAATCGCGGTGTTGGTCGGCACAGCCATTTCGCCCGGCCAGCCGCACACGAAACCCGACGGCACAAAGGTTCACACGCTGTGGGGTGATCTCGCGTGGCAATTGCTCGGCAAGGAAGGCTACGCAATGGTGGCGGAGGCCGACAAGAAAGGCGTCAGTCCCGGCGATGAGTTGCGGAAGATTTTCCAGAAGGCCGCGCCGTGCCTGGTACTGATTGACGAATGGGTGGCGTTCGTCCGCCAACTATACGTGCATCCCGATGACCGGGATAAGTCCGAGAAGCGCAGTCTGCCGGCGGGCACGTTCGAGGCGAACATGACATTCGCGCAGGCGTTGAGCGAGGCGGCCAAGGCCGCTCCCAAGACGCTGGTGGTGGCCGCGTTGCCGGCATCAAACATCGAAATTGGCGGCGAAGGTGGCAAAGAGGCGCTGACGCAACTCAAGAACACGTTTTCACGCTTGGAATGTCCGTGGCGGCCAGCCAGCGCCGAGGAAAGTTTCGAGATCGTGCGCCGACGACTGTTCCAGCCGATTGGCGAATCGCACCTGCACACGGCGCGGGATGCCGTGGCGCGGGCATTTGGCCGGTTGTATCAGGAGCAGCCGCAGGAGTTCCCCAGTGCCTGCCGGGAAGCGGCCTATGAGCGGCGGATCAAGAGCGCGTACCCGATTCATCCCGAATTGTTCGAGCGGCTCTACAACGACTGGTCCGCCTTGGAGCGGTTTCAGCGGACACGGGGCGTGTTGCGGTTGATGGCGGCGGTGATTCATTCGCTGTGGGAAAGGAACGACCAAAGTCTGTTGATCATGCCCGCCAGCATTCCGATTGATGATCTAGGTGTGCAGAATGAATTGACGCGGTATTTGGAAGACAACTGGGTGCCCATCATCGAGAAGGATGTGGACGGTCCGAACTCGTTGTCGCTCCAGTTGGATCGTGCAAATGCGCCGACGCTGGGCCGGTACTCCGCGTGCCGCCGGGTCGCCCGAACGCTTTACCTGGGATCGGCGCCGACTCTGAAAACGGCGCACCAAGGTTTGGAAGATAGCCACGTCAAACTCGGTTGCGTGCAACCCGGTGAGACTGTGGCGACGTTCGGCGATGCGCTCCGGCGACTCACGGACCAAGCCACGCATTTGTACGTGGACGGAAAGCGTTACTGGTACTCCACTCAACCCAGCGTTGTCAGATTGGCGCAAGATCGCGCCGAGCGAATGGACCGGGATTTGGTATTGGAGGAAATCAAACGGCGGGTGCGCGAAGAACAACGCAGCCGAGGCGATTTTACCAAAGTTCACCCCTGTCCAGAATCCACCGGTGATATTCCTGACGAACCAGAGGCTCGACTGATCATTCTTGGACCGGAACATCCCCACGCAGCCAAGGGCGAGGACAGCGCTGCCCGGAAACTCGTTGCCAGCGCACTCGATCAGCGGGGCACGAGTCCGCGTCACTACCGCAATGCGGTGGTGTTCCTCGCTCCTGACCGAACCCGATTGGAAGAACTCGAACAAGGCGTTCGCCAGTATCTCGCTTGGAAATCAATCGAGACCGAGTGTGAGACGTTGAATCTGGATGCGTTCCAATCCAACCAAGCCAAGACCAAGCGCGAGCAAGCGGACGACACGGTTGCCCAGCGGATCCCGGATACCTACCAATGGGAGTTGGTGCCGTGCCAGCCGAATCCGACCGGGGCGCTGGAATGGCGGGAAATTCGCGTCCAGGGTCAGGATGCCTTGGCTGTCCGGGCTTCCAAGAAACTCAAGAACGAGGAGTTGCTCATCACACAGTTTGCCGGCACCCGGCTGCGGATGGAACTGGATCGAATCCCGCTGTGGCGTGGCAACCATGTCCCGCTGAAACAACTGGCCGAGGATTTTCCACAGTACCTGTACCTGCCACGCCTGAAGGACGTTGATGTATTGCTGGAAGCGGTTCGAGATGGTCTGAACCTGACAACGTGGGAACATGACACCTTCGCCTATGCCGATGGTTGGGATGACACGAAGAAACGCTACCGGGCCTTACGCGGCGGGCGCGTGGGCAACGTGACGACCGAGGCTGATAGTTTGTTAGTCAAACCCGATGTGGGTGCGAAGCAAATCGCCGATGACCAAGCGCAACTGACAACCACCACCTATCCACCGCCAACACAGACCGGACCCAACCAAGTCAAGAACGGCACTGGCGTCGAGCCGGTCAAGCCAGTGGAAACAAAACCGGCACAACCCAAACGATTCTTCGGTACGGTGAATCTCGACGCCACACGAGTAGGTCGAGATGCCGGCAAGATTGCAGAGGAAGTTGTCCAACACCTGACTGGCATCCTCGGCTCCAAGGTGGAAGTCACTTTAGAAATTCGCGCCGAGATTCCTAACGGGGTCCCAGATAACATCGTTCGCACTGTCACCGAAAACTGCCGCACCCTCAAATTCCCTAGTCACGGCTTCGAAAATGAATGACAGGCAATGTGAAACACCGCGCCAACTACCGCGCCCATCACGGCTGGCGCGCCGCGATTGCCCGCGCTACACTTCCGTTCACACCAAGTAGTGCAAGAGTAGAGCGACAGCATTCGCGAAGCGCATCAACAGAGGAGTCTGCAGATGGCCGCTGCTCCCACTGCGCTGGCCCGGTTCGGATCGTTCCTTTTTCCGGGGCGACGGCGTCCGTCTGAAAAACATTTGCGCAATACATAAATAAGTTACCACTTGTGGAGGTTGTTTGTTTGTGGGTGCGCCCGTTGGGAAGGGTGGTGCGAGATTGCGGCTACAAGGTTGTCCGAATGGTGGAGACATGAGGACGACAGCAGCAATCTCCCCGTGATCAAGTTGACTATGACACACGCCCAAGTTGCAGACTCGAAGAAATGTGTGATTTTCAAACATGGAAAACTCCCAGCATCCAGAGTGGTTCGGCAAGACCTGCCGACCTGCCAATCCGAGGTCAGAGCCCACGGTGGATCAGCGCGCGGAAGCGTCCTGAGTTGATGCGGCCCTACTGATCAAGGCACAAAATCTCTGGCCGTCTGCCTCGTAGCAGCCGCCAGGATTGAGCAAGCAGTCAAGCTCAGCGTGGCGGCTGATTCATTTTCAGCCCAAGCCTGATGCGTAAACCTGTCGGCTGGGGTGTGCCCCCTGCCGACCAACAGAAGGAGATACGCGGTCATGGAGAAACCGAAACTGGCAGTGCGGATACGCGAGGCAAACCGAAACCATCATGTGTACCTGAATAATGGCACCTATTGGGTGCATTTCACCTTGCACCTGCCGGACTACACCAAGCGGCGGGTGCGGCAATCGTTGCGGACGAAATGCAGCGACACGGCGCGGTTCGAGCGCGACCGGCTGTTTGCCCGGTTGCGGGCGGAAGCGGCAGTAACGCAGTTGGCAGCCTGAAGATGAACCCTCAACACAGAATCAACCCGAAAAGAACCCAGACCATGAGCGAGCAGAAGACGGAGCAGATGACGTTGGCCGAAGCGGCGAGAGACATCCCCGGCGTGGCGGATGATACGGTGGCAGTCGAAGTGGCGGGGCGGTTGGACTGGCAGACGCCGCTGATGCGCAAGGCGTTTGAGTTTTGGTGGCAGGCGCGGCAATCTGAGTTGCAGACGGAGCCGATGGGAAAGATGGTGCATCGGTTTGTGTCCGCCGAAGTGCGGGAGCGGATGCTGCAATTCATGGTGGCCGAAATCTTGGAGGAGGTTGCCATCCTGAAGGCGCACTTGGCACAGCAGCGGCGCAAGGAGATGGCGGCTCACTTCAGCGCCAGCGTGGCGGAGCACGACTTGTTTTTCGAGCAGGAGGAGGATCGTATCTTCATTCACCGGGGAGAAGTCTGGCGCGTCACCAAAGCCGACGAGTTGGAGGCCGTGCGGCAGACGGTTGCATTTGTGCGGGAGTTGGCGACGGGCACAGCGAGCATCACGGCGGAAGATGCGTTGAACGAGAAGTTGCCTGCGCATCTGCGGCGGTATGGCATCGGGGCGTTCACGAAGGACGTGGGGGATTTCCTGCCGCGCCACGGCGAGGAGGGGCGGGAAATAATGCGGCGGATTTGCGACGACAAAGAGATGGCGGAGCAAGTCGAGGCGCACCCGCAAAGTCCTCTCGTCCTACAGCACTTGGCTGGCTTGTGCAAAATGCTGAATGCCGCCGCGCTGCCGAAAGCGGCCAGTAGGATGGCGACCCCGGTAGGGTTTGCGGCAGCGTAGCATCCCCGGTGGGGAACGATCGGGGGGCGGCGGGTAATAGTCTCGCCGCCCCCGTGAACGACTTGGACCAAGCAACAACTACCAGCTCCTGCCAGCGAAGTCTACAGAACTGCCAACAAGCGTTGATACCGGCAGGTTGCTGAGGGCATACGCGCGCAACTTGACCGCCAGAACATCGGCGGCTATGATTCCGCCGTCAGTTTCCTGCCGATGTAGCTCAGTTGGTAGAGCAACGGTTTCGTAAACCGTAGGTCGTCGGTTCGAGCCCGACCATCGGCTCCAGTTTTTTGAAATTCGTAGTGAGTAACATGACGGCTTACGTGTATGTCCTGGAGTCGGAACGCGACGGGCGTTTTTATGTTGGTTCAACGAACCATTTGTTGCGTCGCTTCCGGCAACATGCCGGTGGACAGGTTCACACCACAGCGCGTATGCTTCCGGTAAGGTTGGCTGGTTGGAAGGAATATGAGACTTTGGCGGAAGCGCGAGGCGCAGAGCGAGCGTTGAAAGCAAAGAAGAGCCGGGTTTATGTTGAGATGTTCTTACGAAATTGCGGAATGAGTCGGTAGAGCAACTCCGAAAGTTTGAATACTTTCGGAGTAGGTCGTCGGTTCGAGCCCGACCATCGGCTCCAGTTTTTTGAATATTGAGTTTGATCGTGCTAGGCGGGGAGTTAGCGGTTCCCTGTACCAGCAACCCGCTCCAGCTGGGCTGAATCCCTGGCCGAGGCGGCGACGTGGGCAAGCGAACCTCGGGGAGGTGTTGAGAGCCGGGTCCGATGCAATGGATGCTTGTGAACCCCGCCAGGGTCGGAAGACAGCAACGGTAAACAATGAAGTTTCATGTGCCGTCGGGGAGCCTGGTTTGAGCTGTAACCGTGGTAAGCGAGCCGGCGTCGTTCGTCAAAGCAAGGTGCACGATCTTTTTCCTGTTTCACAGTGGCCCGCCAGTCAAGGGCGGGGCCGATCATCAAGCAGAGCGTATGTCTGAACAATACCAAGTCCTCGCCCGCAAATGGCGGCCCCAGCAATTCGACGATGTCGTCGGGCAAGAGCATGTTACCACCACGCTGGTCAACGCCATTGAACAGAACCGGCTCGCCCACGCTTATCTCTTCGTGGGGCCGCGCGGCATCGGCAAGACCTCCACCGCCCGCATCTTCGCCAAGGCCATCAACTGCGTCAAAGGCCCCACGGCCAAGCCATGCGACAAATGCGACAACTGCAAGGAGATCATTGCCGGCACCTCGCTCGATGTGGTGGAAATTGACGGCGCCTCCAACAACAGTGTCAGTGAAGTTCGCGAGCTTCGCGAGACCGTCCAGTACATGCCGGCTCGTGGACGGTACAAGATTTACATCATAGATGAAGTTCACATGCTCACCAATCAGGCGTTCAATGCCCTGCTGAAAACGCTGGAAGAGCCGCCGCCGCATGTGAAATTCATTTTTGCCACCACCGAAGTTCAAAAGATTCTTCCCACCATACTTTCGCGGTGTCAGCGATTCGATCTGCGTCGCATTTCCACGGCCGCCATAGCCGGTCATCTTCGCAAGATCGCCAAGTCGGAGAAAATCACCATTGAGGAGCGGGCGCTTGCCGCCATTGCCCGCAGCGCCGAGGGCGGCTTGCGCGACGCTGAGAGCGGGCTTGACCAACTCATTGCATTTTGTGGCGACAAGATTACCGAGGCGGATGTTCTCGGCGTGTACGGGTTGATTGCCCACGACAGGATGGCGAAACTGACGGATGCCATCGTGGACGGTGACACCAACACCGCACTCAACATCGTTCACGAACTCGACCATGCCGGCAAGGATCTCCAGCGATTGCTCGCGGATCTTCTCGACCATTTCCGCAATCTGATGATCCTGACTTTGGGCGTCGCGGCGGCGCAGAGCGTTGAGGTGGCCGAGACAGAAATGGAAGTGTTGAGCGTCCAAGCCAAACGATTGGATACCGATGCGGCGTTGCGAATCATCGAAACGCTGGCCGCGGCCGAGAACCGGTTGCGTTACACGCTCTCGAAACGCGTCTATCTGGAGATCGCCCTTGTCAAAGCCATTCAAGCGCGCGAGATGACCGGCATTGATGCCGTCTTGCAGAAGCTGAACGAGTTGAAGCGAAGTATCGGATCCGTGCCGGCTGTCGAGGCGAGCGTACCGGCACGGTTGAACGAATCGCTGCGACCGGTCAGCTACTCGGCACCGGTACGCTCCGCGCCGCCATCGGGAGCCATCGCGCCAGAAGAAGCGTGGCAAATCGCGGTGGAACATCTGGGCAAACTGGCGCCGATGGCGCGGACGTATCTGGTGAACACCAAGCCGGTCGGGTTGCGAGGGAACATGTTTGTGGTGGAGTTTGACGCGGAGTTTGCCAGCCATCGTGAACTGGCTGACACGCCGCGCAATCATGAGGTGTTGCAGAACAAACTTCGGGAACTCATGCGGAAAGATGTGGGACTGAAGTTTGAGGTCGGGGAGGTGGAACCGAAGGCGACGGCAGCAAGGCCGAATCCGCAAAGGACGGTTGTGTCTGCGCCCGAAGCAGCGCCCGAGTCCAAACCTCCGCCCCCGCCGCCCGGCCAGATCAGTTTGGAGGAGTTTCGCAATGATCCGTTGATCAAGAAAGCGCTGGAGATCTTCAAGGGGACGATCGTAGATGTGAGAACGTAACGCGGCCGGCAAGGCTGCAGGAAGGAAGTCATGGCAGGATTGGGAAAGTTTTTGAAACAAGCGCAGAAGATGCAAGACCAGATGCAGCAGGTGCAGGACGAACTTGCCAAGCGCGAGGTGGAAGCCACGGCGGGTGGCGGGGCTGTCAAAGCGGTGGCCACCTGTGATCAGGCGATCAAGGCAATCAAGATAGATCCCAAGGTGGTGGATCCAAACGATGTGGAGATGTTGGAGGATCTGGTGTTGAGCGCGGTGGCCAACGCGTTGGAGTTGGCCAAGAAGACTCAGCAGGAGGAACTGGGCAAGATCACGGCCGGCTTCAACCTGCCCGGCATGAGCCTGTGATTTTTCATGGAGCATCCCCGACCGGTCCAGGTGTTGATCGCGCAACTGGCGCGGCTGCCCGGCTTGGGCAAACGCAGCGCCGAACGCATCGCGCTTTATTTGTTGAAGTGCGACGGGGAAACCAACCGGCAACTGGCGCAGGCCATTCTCGATGCCAAGGCCCGGATACGTCATTGTTCGCGCTGCGGCGGGTACACGGAGAGCGATCCCTGCGCGGTCTGTTCGGCATCGGGGCGTGATCCGGGTTTGTTGTGTGTGGTGGAAGGGCCGAACGACATTCTCAATCTGGAGCGCGCCGGGGGCTTCAAAGGCGTGTATCACGCGCTGATGGGGCGCATCTCGCCATTGAACGGTATCGGGCCGGAACAGCTCCGCATTGCCGGGCTGCTGGATCGGATCAAGAAGGAGAGACCGCGCGAGGTGATTCTGGCGCTGAGCGCGGATGTGGAGAGCGATGCGACTTCGCATTATCTGGCGGATTTGCTCAAGCCGCTGGGGGTGACGGTCACGCGAATCGCGATGGGATTGCCGGCGGGCAGCGCGTTGGAGGCCGCGGACGAAGTGACGCTGGGACGAGCGATGGATAATCGGCATGTAATGTGAGGCGACCGGGATGAAGGTGCACGGGAAAAATTACCGGGCTGTATGGATGGAGGGACGGGATGTGGTGGTGATCAATCAGCCGTTGTTGCCGCATCGGTTTGCCTTGTTGCGATTGAAGAACCATCGCCAGACAGCCGATGCGATTCGCACGATGATCGTTCGGGGCGCCGGCACGATTGGAGCAACGGCTGGTTATGGCATGGCGCAGGCCTATCTTGAGGGCGTTGATTTGGATCAGGCCTACCAGACTCTTGTGGAGACGCGGCCCACGGCGGCTGACCTCCAGCACGCGCTTGATCGGGTGCGCACCCGGGCGACCTCACCGGCCGAGGCCGTGGCGGAAGCGGAGGCGATTGCCGATGAGTATGTCGAACGGGCGGAGATCATAGCGCGGGTAGGGCTGCCGCTGATGAAGTCCGGTACCCGCGTGTTGACGCACTGCAATGCCGGTTGGCTGGCGTTGGTGGACTGGGGAAGCGCACCGGCGCCGATTTACTTGGCGCATCGGCGGGGACGAAAGATTTTCGTGTGGGTGGACGAAACGCGACCGCGCAATCAAGGCGCGAATTTTACCAGTTGGGAATTCATGCAGGAAGGCATCCCGCACAAGGTGATCACCGACAATGCCGGTGGGTTCTACATGAGACGCGGCGAGGTGGATTTGTGCATTGTGGGAGCCGACCGGATCGCGGCGAATGGCGACGTGGCGAACAAGATTGGGACGTATCAGAAAGCGGTGTTGGCGAAGGAGAATGGGATTCCGTTTTACGTGGCCGCTCCGAGTTCCACGATTGATTTGCAGTGTCCCACCGGCGACGATATTCCAATCGAGGAACGCGACGAGGACGAGGTGCATTATGTGGGCCGCGAACGAATCACACCGCGCGGGGCGAGGGCCGGTAATCCCGCGTTTGATGTCACCCCGGCCCGGTATGTGACTGGTATCATCACGGAGCGAGGGATGTTCAAGCCCCGCGAAATCAAGCGGGCGTTTGCCGATTTGCGGCGGCGGTGAACATTTTTGAACTTGAATGGAAGGCATATTTACGCTTGTTTAGAGCCGCATGCAGAAGGAAACCGTTCGTTGTGGATTGGTAGATTGTCAGCCTGCCGTGAGGTGCGGTGACAGTCCGAAACCCGAGAAGCGGGAACAGTCACCGAGGCTCCCTGCCGCAGCATAAGGAGAAATCACACATGGCAACGAAACTGTTTGTTGGCAATCTGTCGTTCAATACGACTGAAGGCGAAGTGCTGGATCTGTTCAAGCAAGCCGGCAATGTGACGGCTTGCGATCTGATCATGGACAAGTTCACGGGCAAGAGCCGTGGATTTGCGTTCGTGACGATGGCCACGCAGGAAGAGGCCAACAATGCTATTTCGATGTTCAACGGCAAAGAACTGGGTGGTCGCGCGTTGACCGTCAATGAAGCGCGTCCACGTGAGGAACGTCCTCGCGGCGACTTTGGTGGCGGCCGCGGCGGTGGCGGACGCGGGGAACGTCGCGGTGGTGGCGGTGGCGGCGGCGGCCGTCGCGACTTCGGCGGTGGTGGAGACCGTTACTGACGCAGTCTGCCAAGATTTGCTCGTTTCATCCGGGCGCTCCCGGTCGGGGAGCGCCCGGTTTGTTTTTCGTGGACAAATCGAAATCGGCACAGGTTGCCAATTCGCGCGCGGGTCAATCTGATAGCAGGACGTTCACCAGCCACATGGGCAGGATGGGTTTTTTCACTGCCACGACGAAGTCTGCCACGATGATTTCCTCACCACGTTTGAACTGCCCCCAGATTTTGTAGCGTCCCGAATGTGGGAAGGTGGCGTGAAAGGCGACTTGCGGGCCATCGCGGAAGTCGGGTCCCGGTGGTGTGGAAAGCTGTTGCGGGTGGCTGTGCAAGTATTGGTGTGTGTCTTCGCTGATGATCACGCAATGCCCCATGGCTCCGATGTAGGGTTCGAGGTCGAGGACCGGTTTGCCGTCTCTCTCCAGGCGGAAGATGAAGTGGGCATGACGCTGGGCCGTAAGTGTGCGCGGCTGCAACAAAAGGGTCACGTGGTAATCTCCGAAGTCGCGCGCCAAGGCGGCCGGCTTGGTCAGTTTTGCCTCCTGGGGGGCGGCTCTTCCCACGGTTACCGGCAAGCGGAATACTTGGCTGCGGTCTTCGTCCGGCGTCACATCCGCAAATAAGATGTAGTTGCCGGGGCGCGGGAATGGATAGGTGTAGGTGAACGAGCCGTCGGGTTGCAGTTCGGGATGCTGGTGGTCGAAGAATTGCAGATCGTCGCTGACGATGATGAGATGCAGGCGGTACTCGTGCACGACGCGCAAATCCCTGATGATTTCACCATTTTTTCGTGGAATAAACCGCAGCACATCCCCGTTGCGCTCCAGCTCCATCGTGTATGGTGGGTCATGCAGGGGGGCGTTGGGATCGTGTTTGTTGAGGACGAGGGGCATTTCGCAAATCTTGCAGTGGCCGGTCTCTTTGGAACGGATTCCCTCGTGCATCGGACAGACATAAGGGGCCACCTCGTTGGGCGGAATGCCGATGATGCTGGGGATGACCCACGGATCGAAATAGCCGGTGCGCCATCTCCCATTAATGGGCAGATTCACATACGAATCGAACTGCAATGCATTTTGGAGGAACGGCGCCCGTCCGCTAAAGTGTGAGGCGCGACCTTCAGCAGCATCCACGGCCGCCAAGGCGACTTTGCTTTCTTGATACCGGCGCGCGACAACGACATCCACATTTGTCACCGCCACGATGGCGGGACGGTTTTCAAAACGATCCAGAATATACACATCCATCCGTGCGGTTTCGGGATCATAGACCAGTTCCGCCCGCAATTCTCCGAAGGACGCGATGTTCCCGCCGTGCGGACCCCAGCGGTTGTAGTGACCGATGCCGGCCCACCACGGAATGCCCTCGGTGTACGTGATCAGCAGAAACGACTGGACCAACACCAGCGACGGGAATACAAGACGGCGCGGCAGCGACAGCACCGGACGGGTCTCGTCCATCAATTTCACGGCGCCGATGGCCAACGCCACGATGCCCATCACGATATGGTTGATGTACACGCCGGCGGCGACGTTGGCATACGGCGCCACGGTGTGGACGTGTGTGAAAAGTGCGCCCCCGCCCACGAGCGCCATGACCGCCACAAGTTTGTTTTGGTGCCGGCTCAGCGCCGTCGCTTGCTCGGTAGTCTTTGCTTGGCGATGCTGCCAGAACCCTCGCATCCCCACTCCCGCCAGGATCAACGCCAGCACTTTGTGCAACTGCGCCTCTCGATCCAGAAATTGCCGCGGATCGGTCAACGCATACAAGTCAAGGTCCGCCAGGAAGAATAGCATGACGCCTCCGCCCAGCATCAAGGTTGGCATGACCCACCAGAGCTTGGGCGAGCATTGCGGCCGGAGTTCGCGAATGAACAGGGAGACCGTCAGCACCAGCACGAGTATTCCCGACGACCGGTGCATCAGGTCCGAGTACTCCAAGTTCCGGTCCGTCTGCCGTTGCGCGAGTGTGTTCAGGTCGTGCAAGGAGATGACGGTGTTGGCCGAAGCGCCGGTCACGCTGACGCCATACAACTGGACCAACTGGCCGCCCAGATAACCGGCCACGGCCACGAGTCCGTACAGGACAAGCCCGGTAGTCACATAGGCAAACATCGCCCGCCGATTTGTTCCGTCGAGGAAGAGCCGCCATGCCGTCAAGGCGATGAATCCCCAAGAAGCAAATGTGGCCGATAGCTCGTGGATCTTGATCTGGGCATGCGGCGCGCCGGCGCGACCGGCCCAGATTTCAGCGCAAATCCCACAGATGAAAGCCAGCAACAGAAACGATGTGCCCACAAGCATCAACCACTTGCCGGCCCAGTGAGCTGTTTCGCTTTTTCGCCACCATCCCACCGCGTCCAATGCCAACGCCGTCAACAGCAGCACGAGGGGGAATGGCACCAGTCGCGGATGCCATTCTGCGAGGATTTGGGAAAACTCCATGCCGGGGAAAATAGAGAACTGATCCAAGAAAGCCAACGAATATCATCATTTCAACATCCCGCGAGACATTTCGGCCGTCATTGCCGTTTGCATTGAGTTCGATCGGCGTGTAAAACCATACGGTCACCCATGAAGCACATCTATTTGGATTACAATGCGACGACGCCGGTTGACCCGCGTGTGGCGGAAGCGATGTGGCCGTATTTGCGGGAGGAGTTTGGCAATCCGTCCAGCGCCCATGCGTTTGGAACGCACGCGAGGGATGCCGTCGAGAAGGCCCGCGAGCAGGTGGCCGGCTTGCTCGGGTGTCACGGCGACGAAGTTGTGTTCACCAGCGGCGGGAGCGAATCCAACAATCATGCGCTCAAGGGTGTGGCCTTCGCGTTGCGGCAGCAGGGCTATCACATCATCACCACGCAGATTGAACATTCGGCCATCATCAATCCCTGCACATTTCTGGAGCGGCTTGGTTTCGATGTCACATACTTGCCCGTGGACGAGACCGGTGTGGTTCGGTTGAGCGATGTGGAAGCGGCCGTGCGACCGCGCACCATTCTCATCTCGGTGATGCATGCCAACAACGAGGTCGGCACCATTCAGCCGATTCAAGCCATTGGGCAGATGGCGCGGTCGCGCGGGATATTGATGCACACCGACGCGGCGCAATCGGTCGGCAAGATTCCCACGTTGGTGGACGAATTGAGCGTGGATCTGTTGACGTTGGCCGGTCACAAGTTTTATGCGCCCAAAGGAGTCGGCGCGTTGTATGTGAGACGCGGGATTGAGATGGAACCGCTCATCCACGGCGCCGGTCACGAGAGCGGACGGCGTGCGGGCACGGAGAACGTTCCGTTGGTGGTGGCGTTGGGCAAGGCCTGTGAGTTGGCGGCGAAGGAGCTCGATTCCCGATGGGCGCACACGCTGACGTTGCGCGACTACTTCTACGACAATCTGAAAAAGATGTTTGGATCCCGCCTTCATTTGAATGGTCATCCCACGGAGCGCGTGCCCAACACGTTGAACGTCAGCTTTGAGGGGTACTTCGGGCGTGATCTTCTGGACAAGATACCGGAAGTGGCCGCTTCGACGGGATCGGCTTGTCACGCGCAGAGCCGGGAGATGTCGCACGTTTTGCGGGCGATGGGAGCTTCGCCGGTGGTGGGCTGCGGCGCGGTGCGATTTAGTTTGGGGCAATGGACGACCGCCGGTGACATTGACACCGTGTTGGAGCTTTTGCAGTTGCGGGTGATAGGCACGGGCGTCGGATCGAATCGTTGATGTGCGTCAATCCTTGGTTGCCGATGTGAATGCTTTAATCCAGCCATGTCCACTTTGCTGATGGAAGAAACGAGACTGATGTCGCGCCTACGGCGGGCAGGAGAGACGCCTCCGCCGGCTCCGCGGGAACATGGCGCGTGGGGAATTCTGCTCCTACCGGCCCTGACGGCGGTGACGTTGGCAGAGGCGTGGAATGTGTCGTCGGCGTTGCTGTTGGCCGGCATGGTGTTTTTCTATTTGTCCCGAACCAGTTTTTTGAGGGGCATGGGCAAATGGACGTTGTTTTTGCTGGGGTTGAGCGCGGCGCTGGCCATACCGGTCATGGTTCGCAGTGAACTGTGGTGGTTGCCGGCCTTTGGGCTGGCCGGGGCGGTGTTGGGATTTCGCAAGACCACCCACAGTATCGCCCAACACATCGTGGCGGTGTTGGGGCTGACGTTGACCGCGCCGGTCATGTGGTATGGCGGTACGGGTTCACTGGGGGCCAAGGCATGGATTCTGTGGGGGTTGAACGCCGCCTACTTCATCGGAGGAGTGTTGCATGTGAAGATGCACATTGCGGCCGCCGTCCGGCGATGCGAGTTCGAGGGTTTCGCCGACCGGCTGCGGTTGGGATATGTGAATGTGGGTTGGCATGCGCTTGTGGTGGTGCTGGTGAGCGTTCTCTGGCCGGTCATGGGTTGGGCATACGTGCCGGCGTTGATGCGGTCCGCGCTGGGAACCGCCCTGTTGTCGCCACGGTTGCAGATCAAACGACTCGGATGGACCGAAGTCGCACATTCATTGGTGTTCGCCGTGTTGTTGGTGGCGACGATGAGGGCATGAACGAGTGAAGATGCTGTTGTCAATTCTGGCGGGAGTGTTGGTCGGAGTGGGAGGCTATACCTTCTGGTACGGTCAGGGTTTTTCCTATTTGTCGAATGACCCCAAAGCTTGCGTGAACTGCCACATCATGAACGAGCAATATGACGGCTGGCTGAAGTCGAGTCATCACGCTGTTGCCACCTGCAACGATTGCCACACGCCTCATTCCTTGATTCCGAAGTATTTCACAAAAGCGGAGAACGGGTTTTGGCATTCCAAAGGGTTCACGCTTCAGGATTTCCACGAACCGATCCGAATTCGGCCGCATAACAAGAAGGTATTGAACCACAATTGCATGAGCTGTCACCAAGAGCTGGTCAGCGAAGTGATCGTCACCCAGGGCCATGACGAAAGCCGGTTGGATTGCATTCGCTGCCATGTTTCCGTGGGACATGGACCCGTCCGGTAAGGAAAGGAAAG
>CAZEQV010000031.1:0-18511 GCA_964514435.1 uncultured Verrucomicrobiota bacterium | reverse complement strand
CTCACGAGCTTGAAGAACTTCTTGTTCAACTCGATGCCGCTGCCGGCGTCGAAGATGCTCGAATGGCTGTCATGGATGAAGTCAGTCGAAACGACTTCGTCGCTGGTGTAGCCGAGGATGCCTTTGAGATACGTCTCGCTGGCTTTCTTCATCAACGCGCAGATGTCGGCGTAGCTGGTTTCTTTCACGGTCCTGACCGTCAGATCCACGACGCTGACGGTCGGGGTCGGGACGCGGAACGCCATGCCGGTCAGCTTGCCCTTCACTTCCGGGATCGCCAATCCAACAGCCTTCGCCGCGCCGGTAGTCGAAGGAATAATGTTCTGGGCCGCCGTGCGTCCGCCTTTCCAGTCCTTCTTCGAGGGACCGTCCACGGTTTTCTGCGTCGCGGTGTAGGCGTGAATCGTGGTCATCAGTCCTTCCTCGATGCCGAGGCCTTCTTTCAACAACACGTGCACGACTGGCGCAAGGCAGTTGGTCGTGCAGCTTGCGTTGGAGATGATGTGGTGTTTGGCCGGGTCATACTTCTGGTCGTTGACGCCCATGACGATGGTGATGTCCTCGTTCTTGGCCGGGGCGCTGATGATGACTTTCTTGGCGCCGGCTTCAATATGACCCTTGGCCTTGGTCGCGTCGGTGAAGAGGCCGGTGGACTCGATGACGATGTCCACGCCAAGCGCCTTCCACGGCAACGCGGCGGGGCCTTCTTTGACGGCGAGGCATTTGATTTCGTGTCCGTTGACGACGAGCACGTCGTCTTCGGCGGCGGTCGGCGACGACTTCTTGCTGATCACCGTGCCGGGGAACTTGCCCTGTGTGGAATCGTACTTGACGAGATACGCGAGATTGTCGGCCGGCACGAGGTCGTTGACGGCGACGACATTGATGTCTTTGCCGAGCAACCCTTGATCGCAGATGGCTCGAAATACGAGCCGTCCGATGCGTCCGAATCCATTGATACCAACTTTGACTGCCATGTTCTTACACTCCCTCTGATTGTTGAATTACGTGATTAGCGCATAAACGGGGCAACCTGCGCGGGGCAGGCGCGAGACGCTACTCGCAATGGCCGTCATGGTAGCAGACGCCCCCCGACCGTCAAACGGAAAACCTTGCCGGCGCGGTGTGCGGGTGTGTTAGTTTTGTCGCCGTCAACGAAAGGATTTCCCATGGCGTTGTGCACGGTCAACTGGCGGAGCAAGGTTCTCAACAAATGGACGACGATGAACATCATCCTTCCCGAGTGCGGGAAGCCGCCGTATCCGTCGTTCTACTTGTTGCACGGGTTGTCGGACGATTATTCCGTCTGGCTGCGGCAGACGCGGATCGAGGTGTATGCGCGGATCTGGCCGTTGTTGGTGATCATGCCGGACGGGTACCGCGGGTTTTACACCCGAAACGAAGAGGGACCGGACTACGCCCAACACATCGGTGAAGAATTGGTGGAATACGTGGATCAACATTTCCAAACCAATCGCAGCCGGTCGGCGCGGTGTGTGGGCGGTTTATCCATGGGCGGGTATGGGGCGATGCGAATCGGATTGGGTTATCCGGACAGGTTTTGCAGCATCACGGCGCACAGCGGAGCGTTGATGCACGGAACGCGGAAGTGGACGCGACCGGGACAGGAGTTTGAGCGGCGGATATTTGGCCGGCTGCCCGCCGGCACGGATCATGACTTGGTGCATCTGGCCAAGAAAGCCAAGCGAGACGGCAAGCTGCCAAGGATCCGGATAGATTGTGGGACCGAAGATTTCCTGCTGGAAGCCAATCGCCAATGTCACTCGTTACTGACGCACGCCGGTATCGCGCACGAGTACGAAGAGTTTCCCGGTGCGCATACGTGGGATTACTGGGATCATCACATCCAGCGGGCGCTGGCGTTCCACGCCGGCCACATGAGGTTGAAGCAGGGGCCTGCTTGGTAGGCGTCAGACGCGGCTGCGGAAATACTCGATCGTCCGTCGCAAACCGTCTTCGAGCGGCACCTGTGGTTCCCATCCCAGCACCTGTTTGGCGCGGGTGATATCGGGGCGTCGTTGCTTGGGGTCGTCCACCGGCAGGGGTTGATGGGCGATTTGGCAACGCCTGCCGATGATTTTCTGAACGAGATTGGCAAACTCCAAGATCGTGAACTCGCCGGGGTTGCCAATGTTGACCGGCTCGTGAAAGTCCGATTGCGCGAGACGGAAGATGCCCTCAATCAAATCGCTGACGTAGCAGAAGCTGCGGGTCTGCTGGCCGTCGCCGAACACCGTGATGGGTTCGCCCTTCAGAGCTTGTCCGATGAAAGCCGGCACGACCCGGCCATCGCGCAATCTCATGCGCGGGCCGTAGGTGTTGAAGATGCGGACAATGTGCGTGTTGAGGCGGTGATAGCGGTGATAGGCCATGGTCATGGCTTCGGCGAAGCGTTTGGCTTCGTCATACACGCCGCGCGGGCCGATGGGATTGACGTTGCCCCAGTAGTCTTCGCGTTGGGGATGTTGGAGGGGGTCGCCGTAACATTCGGAGGTGGACGCGAGCAGGAACGCCGCGTTTTTGGCTTTGGCCAGCCCCAGCGCGTTGTGCGTCCCCAGTGATCCCACTTTCAATGTTTGGATGGGGAGTTCGAGGTAATCAATCGGGCTGGCCGGGGAGGCAAAGTGGAAGACGTAGTCCAGCGGCCCGGCCAAGTAAATGTAGTGCGTTACATCGTGGCGGATGAACTGGAACCTTTCGTGCCCGGCCAGATGAGTAATGTTGTCGGTGTTACCGGTAAGCAGATTGTCCATCGCGATGACACGATGGCCGGCTGCGAGCAGACGGTCGCACAGGTGCGAACCGAGGAATCCGGCCCCGCCGGTCACCAAGGATACAGGAGGTGTGGGACTCATATCAGTGGGCGCCCAGTCCGCGGAAGACGATCGGGAAAGTGCGGGCGATGATTTTCAGGTCCAGCCAGAGCGACCAGTTGTCAATGTATTGGAGGTCGAGCTTCATCCATTGTTCGAAGCCGATGTTGCTACGGCCGCTGATCTGCCACAGACAGGTCAATCCCGGTTTCATTGAGAGACGGCGACGATGCCAGGGGTCGTATTTTTCCACTTCACTGGGAATGGGCGGGCGCGGTCCGACGAGGCTCATGTCGCCCACGAGCACGTTCCAGAGTTGTGGGAGTTCATCAATGCTGGTTTTGCGGATGAAACGTCCGAACGGGGTCACGCGCGGGTCGTCTTTCATTTTGAAAACGGGACCGGTGACCTCGTTGAAGGTTTCCAATTCCACGCGCAACATCTCCGCGTTGTCCACCATCGAGCGGAACTTGTACATGGTGAACTGCCGTCCATGGAGACCGCTGCGACGTTGCCGGAAGAGAACCGGTCCCGGTGAGGTGAGGCGAATGATGATGGCCGTGGGCAGCATCACCAGCAATCCCAGCACGATCAAGCCGAATGACGCGCCGACAATGTCAATCAACCGTTTGCAGAGCAATTGCCAGGTGAGATCCGAAGTGGTGCGGAAGACCAGCAAGGGTCTGCCGTGAAAATCGTCAACCGTGGCGCGGGCGATGGACGTTTTTACGAAGTCCGCCACGAGCCAAGCTTCCACGCCTTCGATCTCGCAGGCCAGGATGGCGCGCTCGATGTCGCTGAAGGACGTGCGCGAGACGTTGAAGATCACACAGGCGACGGCGTGCGTGTGGAGCATTTGCGGGAGTTTCTCCAAGGACTCGGTGGCAGGATCGAGTTGGCCGACCACGGTGAGGTTCCAGTGGGGATGTTCGATGAGGAGGTCTTGAAACTCGCGGTTCCGGTCGGGTTCGCCCACGAGAATGGTGTTGCGGGCGAACTTGCCGGTCTTGGCATGGCGTCGGAGATAAGCTTGCGCCACTAAGTCTTTCAGAAACAATCCGGTCAGGCTCAGGACGGCAAACAGCGCGATCACACCGCGGCTCAGTCCGGTCAGTTTCAAGAAATACATCGAAGCGATGACGATCAGGGCGCAAATGCCCACGCTCTTGATCAGAATCCACAGCGTGTTCCCCAAACCGCCTCGGAACGAGCGATCGTAATAACCGTTGATGTCCAGCAACAACGGCAAGGCCGGCAAGATGATCAGGTAGAGCCATTTGTAGTACCGAAACGGCGCGACCATCGAAATCTGAACGGGGTACAGGAACGCCAGTTGTTCGCGCACGTAATGCGCCGCCCAGAACATGACCGCGACAATGATGGCGTCGCTGATCTGGTTTGTCTGGATGAAGAGTTCGCGCTGTTTGCTGGGCATGGAACGAGTCGGGGAAAGTGACAGACGGAGCGGTTACTCCGGCATCAATGTCGGATAAATGGCCCGCACAAAATCGCTCAGGACATTCATGGTTTGCTTGCCCAATTGTTCGTACGTAACACCCGGTCCCATTTCTCCCACCAGCGGCGTGTGAATGAGGATGTAAGCCCACCGGTGATTGGTGTTGAAGAACACGCGATCTTTGGCGTTCCACATGATGCGCTCCCAGTGGTGAGGCGTGACGCGGTCCTTGCCGATGAACCAATAGGCAAAGATCGAACGGGCTTCCACCGATTGTCCGCTGGGGAGCGCAACGGCTTTCACCGCGTCCATGCGCATGACATCCACAAGCTTGTCGGAGTTGCCGGCCCCTGTGGATATGCTTTCGATATACTGATTCTGAATCTTCCACCCTTGGCCCGGCAAGCACAGTTCAGGACGATGGATGCTGGTGACATCCCGACCGGCCAGCACGATGGAGCAATAAAGTTGGTTGCCGGCTTTGTTGGTGTAAAGGCGACGCGCTCCTTCGGTGTCCTTCGGCAACACTTCCCGCTCCTCTTTGGTCAAACCGTCCATCGGACCGCCCGACCATTCGCCGGCCTGTTCGACCAAGAACGGTTTGCCGTCAATCAAACGGATGCCAGGCTCCGATGTCTTCGACACATCGGAAGTCAGCGCAGTCAGCAACAAGCCGAGACCGATGATGGCCACGACGATACCGATTTGCATGACCGATGGGCCGTGTGAGGTTGTTGCCGAAGCGGCGGCCGGGGACGACGGGTCCATTACCGACTGTTGGGAAACTGGATCACTCATGAGCCTCCTTGGTGGTTATGGAAATCATGGGTTGAGGCGGCGCGGACTTTGGCGGAGCGGGGGCCGGCAGAGGATGCAGCCAGTGTTCTACCACTTTCCGGTAAGGGAAATTCAAAGCCACGCCCACCAACACCATCGCCGAAAGGGCAACGCCAAACACAATGTACCCGGAATAATCGTGGTAGGCTTTGCTGGCTACATCTTGACCGTACACCTGCGCCACCATGGCGATGGAAAGCACCCGGATCGTATTGCCGAGGACCGCCAGTGGCGCGGCTGCCAGGAACAAAACCCATCGTTTCCATTGCCTGTTTTGGGTCACATACGCGTAAGCTGCCGTTACCGTGGTCAGCGCCATCAACGACCGGATCCCGCTGCATGGATCAGCCACGTCAAAATTGAACACGGCCGACCGGATACCAGAGCCAATTCGAACCGCTTCGATGCCCAGCAGATTCAAGAGGGTCGTGGCGGTATGGGCGACGATCAGCCGCAACGGAAACCCGATGCGCTCTTCGAAGAAGTTCAGCGGCACCATCAGAAACAGAAACGAGATGGGAAAGAACAACAACCGAAACACATCGCGTCCGCCCAACGCCAGCGCGAGTCCGTAGAGCAAGAACACAAACGAAATCACCACAAGTCGAGGTTGACCCGCCTTCACACCCGTGTAATAGACCATCATGGCGAACAGAATGACGGCGTAGCCCCAGTTGCTGGAACCCCACTTCACATTCTTGAACTCGGCGTGTTTCCACCAGACCAATCCCAACGCGATCAAAGGAATCAGTGGGCCGTGCGAGTAATGTGAGATGTTTTCCCAGTGCGCCGTCAACCACACATACGTGGTCATTAACGGTTGCTCGTATGCCACCGGCAAAACACCGTATGCCACCACCACCAAGCAAAGCACAACCAAGCCGGCGGCGATGCGCCCCCAGTCGCCCACCGTCAACCGACTCAAATCAATTCGGTTTGCCAGTCTCATTGCCTTTAACGTACACGGAGTATCTGGGAATGCTATCGTTGCCCTATCAGCTTGTCAAACGACACGACCAAGCTTGCACCTTAGACAATTACCCGGTGCGAAACGTTCCAAGTCAAATGTGCGACGCCGAAATTTTAAGCGCCAAACTTGTCGAGCCGTTTGGCGTTCGCTTGCATGTGGCGAATCAGATATTTGGCATCCATGATTCCCAGTGAACCGTGGTTGCAGGCGCGCTCGGTGAACCGCTCCATGCCATCCCAACCGGCCAAGTCGCTGTAGATCATCACGGGCTGCGGATGCCAGGAATGTCCCTTGGCGGGCACCGGCGTGGAATGGTCGCCCGTTACGGCGACAACCGTGGGCATTTGGCGCATCAGGATCGCAAGCGCGGCGTCTGCTTCCTCGATGGCCGCCACCTTGGCGTCAAAGTTGCCGTCTTCGCCGGCCATGTCCGTCGCTTTGATGTGGATGAACACAAAATCATGGGTCTGGAGCGCTTCGACCGCGGCGGTGAACTCTTCGGCTACAGTCTTGGGTCCCTCGATTTTCTTCATGCCGACAAGCTGCGCCAAACCTTTGTACATCGGATAAATGGCGATGGCGGCCGCGCTCAGGCCGTAGCGGTCTTGAAACGTGGGAATGTCGGGTTGATGGGCAATGCCGCGCATGAGAAATCCGTTGGCCGGCCTGCAGTTCCTGAGCAGTGGCAACGCTTGTTTGTAGAAGTCAGCAATCACCTTGGCCATCTTCGCGGATTTGGCAGTCTTCTTGACGGGTTTGGACGCTGAAATGGGCAACCCTTCCCGGTGCGGATCGGTGTCGGTCAACGGACCTTCGAGTCCTTTTCCGCGAAAGACCACCACGAAACGGTGTCCCTTACCGGGTTTGATGATGACTTGGACGTCGCCGATTTTCTTGATCTTGGCGGCGAGAACAGCGCACTGCTTTTCGCAAACAGCGGTATCAATCCTGCCGGCGCGGCGGTCGGTCACGAGTCCCTTGGAGTCGAGCGAGCAAAAGTTGGCGCGGGCGGCCACGTCACCGGCCTTGAGATCCAGTCCCAGTCCGAGTGCTTCGATGACGCCGCGACCAACCTCGAAATCGAGCGGGTCATAGCCAAACAACCCCAAGTGACCGGGTCCGCTGCCGGGGGTGATGCCGGGAGCGACAGGTGTGAGGCGTCCGAAAGCAGAATGTTTGGCCATGGCATCCAGATTGGGGGTTCGGGCCGCTTCGAGCGGCGTGCGGAAGCCGGTTTCCTCGGTGGCAATGTCGCCAAGCCCGTCGAGAACAACCAAGGCGAGCTTGGAATCATTCGGCACAGTCAGGTTTTTGTAAATGGCATCTAGCTTGGCAGTCATCGTGAAAAAATCCTTTGGATTTCGGGTTGTTACGGCTAAAGTGCGCGACATCGTGACACACGCGCGCGGGAAATGTCAAAGAGGAAACCGCCCTCATCCGTGACGAACCAACACAGCCAACCAATCCCTGCACATGATTCGGTCATTTGTTTTTAATCAGGGCAAACTCGTCGGCCAGGACTTGGACATTGACGGGTTGAAGCTGGTGCTTTTCGACAAAGGACTCAATGTCTGGGTGGACTTGGAGGCGTCCACGGACGACGAAGCCAAGATGGTGCTGGAAGGCGTATTTGGATTCCACCCCCTGGCGATTGAAGACTGTTTGACCTTGAGCGAACGCCCGAAAGTGGATGAGTACGAAACCTACTTGTTCATGGTGATCCATGCCGTGGATTACACGCGGGGCAGCGAGGAGTTTCACACCACCGAGCTGAACATCTTTCTGGGAAAAGACTTTGTGGTGACGTTCCACCGAGAACCCTTGCGCAGCGTGGCGGCCACGGTGGACCGCGTGACCAGAAATGCCCCGACCGTCGCGCGTGCGCCCGACCGGCTGACACACACACTCTTGGATTTTCTGTTGGAGAACTACCGGCCCGTGTTGGAGGAGTTGTCGGCAGAAATCGCCGAACTCGAAGACAAAGTCCTGGGCGCACCGGGGTATAACATTCTGCCGGATGTGCTGAAGGTGAAAAACGAAGTGCAGCAGTTGCGCCAGATCATGTCACCCCAGCGCGAAGTCATTGCCCGATTCGCGCGGGGCGAGTTCAAACTCGTGCGCTCCCATTTGCTCCCCTATTACCGCGATCTCTACGATCAACTTGTCCGCATCAGTGACATGGCGGAAGGTTACCGGGACTCGCTCACCAACATCCTGCAAGTCCACCTCAACCTCCAGCAAACACAGGTCAACCAAGTCATCAAGGTGTTGACGGTGCTCGCCACTTTGGCGATGCCCATTTTCATCATCACCAGTTTCTATGGAATGAACTTCGGACATTTTCCGCCCGAAGGCTCCCATGCCACCACGGCTTACATCTGGGTTTTTGGCATTACCGGGGCTTGCACGTTGACCTTGTACATCTGGTTGCGGCGCAAAGGGTGGCTGTAGTCGTCCTGCCATGAAGACTTCGTTCCTCGACAAGCTGATCGGTCGCATCGACCGGGTTGACCCCAAGAGCCTCCAGAGCTACGTGCTGAAATTGGCACGTGAAAAGGGATTCCTCCAAACACTCTTCAACACCCTCCAGGAAGGCATCATCGTCACCGACCCGGCCGGCCACATCCGTTACATCAACGCGGCCGCCGCGCAGTTGCTCGGAGCGGATCCCGAACGGGCCGAAGGCGAGCCGGTATCCCGATTCCTGCCGGACCTCGATTGGCAGAAAATCTGGTCGGCGGACAAATCGGAATGGCGCAAAGTGGTCAACCACGAGTTTGAGGTGTTCGCCCCGCGCCCGCGCGCCGTGAGCTTCTACATCGTGCCGCTGGTGGACGAGGAACAAGGACAGGCAACCGGACTGGCCATCATCTTGCGCGACGTAACCGAGTTCCGGCAACACACCGCGACAACCATTGAAGCCGAGAAGCTGTCAGCCATCACATTGCTGGCGGCGGGCGTGGCGCACGAAATCGGCAATCCGCTCAATTCGCTGAACATTCATTTGCAGTTGATGGAACGCGAACTCAAAGACTTGCCGGCCCGCAAAGCGCAACGGCTGCGGGAGAACGTCCGCGTGGCCCGAGACGAGATTTTAAGGTTGGACGGCATCATCAACCGCTTCCTCCAAGCCATTCGTCCCAGCCGACCGGACCTGCGGCCTTGCCGGGTCAACGACATCGTGAAAGAAACCCTGGCCGTCGTGTCGCGGGAGATAGCCGACCGGGATGTGTTGGTGGAAGAGGAACTGGCGGATGACTTGCCGGTGGTGTTGGCCGACCCGGCCCAGTTGAAGCAAGCATTCTACAACATCATCCGCAACGCCGCGCAGGCCATGGGGGCCGGCGGGATCCTGCGCATCGGCACGGCGGCAACCGATTCTCATGTGGTGGTCTCCTTCAAGGATACCGGCCGCGGTATCGCGGCGGATCACATCGGGCGGATATTCGAGCCGTATTTCACCACTCGCAAAGAAGGCACCGGCCTCGGTCTGATGATTGTGCAACGGATCGTGCGCGACCACGGCGGCATGATTGACGTGGAAAGCGATCCCGGCCGCGGCACCACGTTCCGCGTGCGGTTGCCGGTCGGGCAACGCCGCACGCGGTTGTTGAGCGCACCGGCGCGCAGCCGCGCCACCGTCCGCGCGGAGTAACAGAACATGGCGACCAACAAACCCGTCATTTTGATCGTGGACGACGAGCGCAACACGCGCGAAGGATTGCAGCGCGCCGTGGAGCCATCCTACACCGTGTTGCTCGCCGATGACGCGGCCTCCGCCTACCGGATACTGGAATCGCAGACGGTGGATGTGATGTTGACCGATTTGAGGATGCCGGGCGAGGACGGCATGCGGTTGCTGCGGCGGGCGACATCGCTGCAGAACCCGCCCGTCTGCATCATGATGACAGCGTATGGTTCGATAGACAATGCCGTACAGGCGATGCAGGCCGGTGCGTATCACTATCTGACCAAGCCGATCAACCTCGATGAGTTGGAGCTGGTGGTGCAACGGGCGTTGTCCAGCCGTCGCACCGAGGCCGAAAACGAGAACCTCCGCCAGCAACTCGACCAGAAATACGGGATGGAAAATCTGGTGGGCGCGTCGCCGCCCATGCTGCAAGTGTTCGACGTAATCCGACAAGTGGCGCCGTCGCGGGCGTCGGTATTGATCGAGGGCGAAACGGGAACCGGCAAGGAATTGATCGCCCACGCCGTCCACAATCTGAGTCCGCGCAAGAACGGTCCGTTCGTTCCCGTCCACGCCGCCGCGCTGCCAAGCACGTTGCTGGAAAGTGAACTGTTCGGCCACGAAAAGGGCGCGTTCACCGGCGCTTTAACGGATAAGCCCGGCTGCTTCGAGCTGGCGGACCACGGCGCCATTTTCCTCGACGAAATCGGCGAGATGCCTTACGAATTGCAAGCAAAATTGTTGCGGGTGCTGGAAGAGCGCTGCTTCGAGCGTGTGGGCGGCAACAAGACGATTGAGGTGGACGTGCGGCTGGTGGCGGCATCCAATCGTAACCTCAAAAAGCTGGTTGCCGAGGGCAAGTTCCGCGATGATTTGTATTACCGGCTGGGCGTGGTAACGGTGACGTTGCCGGCGTTGCGTGAGAGACGGGACGACATTCCGTTGTTGGTGCGAGCGTTTCTTGACGAGTTCAACGCCGAGAACGGCAAGAACGTGACCGAGTTGACCGGCGATGCAATGAGCGTGTTGATGGCCTACGACTGGCCCGGCAACGTCCGCGAGTTGCGCAACGCCATCGAACAGATGGTCGTGCTGGCCCGGTCGGAACGGTTGACGGTGCGCGACGTGCCGGCCTCCATTCGCGGCGCGGCGGATTTGTCCAAGGTGTCGGTCGTGCGCAGCGGCATGACGGTGGAAGAAGCAGAACGGCAACTGATCCTGCAGGCGTTGAAGGAGTCGGGCCAGAATCGCACGCTGGCGGCGCGCAAGATCGGAATCAGCCGCCGGACGCTGCACCGCAAGTTGAAGAAATTTGGTTTGGAAGAACTCTAACGGATTGGGGGACGTGATTTCATGGCCACAAAACTGACAGATGCCAACGTGCAGAGCGCGGTTTGGCAAATTGAATTGGGGCGCGGCAAACGGGTAATCCAATGGCTCGCCATCGTGCTGGTGGCGGTGGTGCTGGCATTGTGGTACGCCGCCAGCGAGTTTCGGGGGCTGCGCTCGCGCGAAGCGATGGACATGGCCCAACTGGCGCGCAATATCTCGCAGGGCAAAGGATTCACCACGGATGTCATCCGTCCTTTCAGTCTGTGGCACATGAAGAACTATGCGCCCGACCGGCTGCCGAGGCTTATGGATCACCCGGACATCTATAATCCGCCCCTCTATCCACTGGCCTTGGCGGGGATTTTCAAAATATTGCCGGAAGCGATGCTGGGGTTTGACTCGACCGGTAGAATCTACCTGCCCGAACGGTGGGTGATCTTGCCGTTCAACCAGCTTTGCCTGCTGTTGACGTTGCTGATGGTGTATTTGTGGGCGAAGCGGGTTTTTGACAAGCGCGTGGCCGTCACCGCCGCCGTCATCCTGTTGTTGTCGGACACGTTGTGGGCTTACTCCATATCCGGGCTGCCCACTGTGTTTTTGATGTTGCTGCTGATGATCGCGTTGTACCTGGCGTACCGGGCGGATGAACGATTGAATCCAGCGGCAACCGAGACCGCCGGGTCAACGGAAGAATCCGCCGCTGCGGTCAAGAAAATGGACGGCGCGACGGCGGCGCTCTTGTTGGCGAGCGCGGTGGTGATGGGATTGTGTTTCCTGACCCGGCACGTGTCCGCATTCCTGATGGTGCCGATGGTAATGTATGTGGGTGCCATCACGCGCGGGCGGGCCGGCAAGATGTGGATGTTGTTGTATGTGGCTGTGTTCTTGGCGGTTATCGCGCCGTGGTTGGTGCGCAACTATCAGGTCAGCGGCAGCGTGTTGGGCATTGCCCGGTATGATATCCGGCAGGGCGCCGCGCCGTTCGTCGGCGATGTGATGCACCGCTCAATCAAACCCGATATGGAAGGGCAGATGAACATCCGCGGCATCTTTGGAAAATTGTTGCGCGGTGTGCATGGCGGACTGGTTCAGCAAACGCGCTCGATGAGTTCGGACTATCTCGTGTTCTTCTTCGGCGTGGGATTGATGTATCGGTTTCGCCGGCCGCAAACCGTGCGGTTGCGCGGCACGATTGTCGGGGGAATCCTCGTGGCCGCATTGGTGTTTGGGTTGATTGTATTGCCTTCGGATGGCACCGGGTTGAGCGGATCGAACCTGTTCGTGTTGTTCCTGCCCATCATCGCCGTCTATGGCGTGGCGTTCTTCTACTTGATGCTGGATCGCATCGCGTTCAGCGTGCGGCTGACGCGGGCGCTGGCGGTTCTGACGTTTGTGGTCATCAACACGCTCAGTCTGGGGCACACCTTGCTGCCACCCAGCCCGGCGCCGTTTGCCTATCCGCCCTATCTGCCGCCGGTCATTCGCAGCGTGGCGCAACATTTCGAAACGGATGAACTGTCGGTCAGCGATATCCCCTGGGCGGTGGCCTGGATCGGACAGCGTAAATGCGTCTGGCTGCCCCTGACCTTCAAGGAGTTCTACGACATTCATGACTTCGAGCACAAAGTCGCGTTTGTCTATCTGTCGCCCTACATGATGGACCGCCGGCTGCAAAGCGAACTCATGAAAGGCGAATACAAAGGATGGTCGTCGCTCATCCAGGGCAAGGTGCCGTCTGACTTCCCGCTCAAAGCGGTGGCGCCGTTGCCGCCCGACAACGAACAGTTGTTGTTGGCCGACCGGGTGCGCTGGGCGCGCGGCGAGTCTTCCGCATCAGAAAAGAACGAGTCGAAGTAGTCAATATCGTGGAAGATCAACTTGGCATCTGGTTCCGAGTCGGGCTGGCGTTCCTGCTGGCCGTGGCCGGTGGCGTGGGCAGCGTTTTGTTGACGCCATCGCACAAGCGGTTGTGCGGATTGATCAGTCTGGCGGCCGGCACGCTGTTGGGGGTGACCGTGTTCAGCATCTTGCCGGAAAGCTGGCACGCTTTGGGGCTGTGGCGATTGGCGGCGGCGGTGTTGTCCGGCTACGTGGTGTTTTTTCTGATCAGCAAGTACGTCTCTCATGTTTGCCCCGCCTGCGCGGCCAGCCATTTCGATGAAGCGGCCACGCACCGGTTCAGTGAGATCGCCTCCGCGCTGATCGTGGCGCTGGCGATTCACAGCACGATGGATGGACTGGCGATTGCGGCCGGCTCCGACCACGGCCACGGTCACGAACATGTGAGCGCAGGATTGGATTGGTCGGTGGTGGCGGCGGTTTGTGTGCACAAGGTGCCGGAAGGACTGGCGTTGGGCGCGTTGCTGTTGGGCGCCGGCTACACACGGGCATCCACGGTTCTCTGGGTGGCCGCGGTGGAGGCGACGACGTTGCTGGGAGGCGCGTTGGGCATCGGGTTGTTGCCGGGAGCGTCCCCGGTTTGGATGTACGCCCTGCTCGCGCATGCCGGCGGGGGATTTCTGTTCTTGGCGGCGCATGCGGTGTTGGGCGAGATGATGAAGCATGGCAAGACGCTCGTCATCAGCTCGTTTGTCGGAGGGGCGCTGTTGATCGGGCTGATCAACTGGATCGCACAGGGAACATGACAGCAAAAGGGAAAACCGTGACAGCCGGTATCGTTGTGGGAGCCTTCGTCGCCGCCACGCTGCTTGTGACCGGCGGGAAACGGCTCAAAGACGCCCGCGAATTCTCCCAGCCCCACCAAGTGGCCACTCATGGCGGCACCAACTATGTGGTGCGGGTCACGGCGGCGACGGTGGGCAAGACTTCGTCCGGCAGCATTCTGATTCTTCATTTGCAGTTCACCAATCCCCATCCGTTTCCTGTGGTGCTCGACCGCAACTGGTTTGTGCTGATGGATCACGACAAGGATTACTACTTGCCGTCCACAGACGGATCGCAGACGCCGCACATCACGTTGCCGGCTTCCGCCCAGCTTGACGGCGAGACGCTCACGTTTGCCGTGCCGGACGATTCTTTTGAAGGCGTGGTGGCGTTGTTGGCCGGGCGGCAGTACATGATCATGATCAAGAACCAAAATCCCTGGCGGCAAACGCAGCACGACGGCCAATTTGAAACGTTCCGCAGCCGGGATTGGTGAACCGTGTTGAAGACCATCAAGATTTACCTCGTGGGTGGAATCATCCTGGCGCTATCCAGTGCGGTCGTCTGGCTCTACCTGACCCGGCAAGGGGAGAACGTCCTCACCCAGACGGTGGACGCACCGGCCGTGGTTCAACAGATTCAACAGCTTCACGACCTTGTGACCGTGAAGTACACGATCCAGAAAGTGATCGGCCTGAAAGAACAGAAAGTTCCTTTCGGAACCGAGTCCGTTCTGCTGATGGTGCAAGCCAACGCATTGGGCGGGGTGAACCTTTCTGAAATCACGCCCCAGCACGTCACGATTTCCTCGAACGGCGTGGTGAACATTCGCTTGCCGGCTCCGCGGATTCTCCACGTGTTCATCAACGACAAGGAAACGCGCGTGTGGGACCGCACCAAGACGTGGTGGACGGTTTGGGACAAACCCGCGCCCGAGCTGGAGCAGAGGGCGCGGATCGCGGCCATCGAGGCTGTGACCGCCGCCGCCCTGGAAATGGGCATTCTGGCAGAAGCCGAGCGCAACGCTCAACAAACCATCGCCGCGTTTCTTGCCGCCACTGGTTCCAAGTCGGTCACGTTTCAGACGACCCCACCGGCCGCGGTTGCCACCAACGCGCCCGCACGTTGACATCGCCCCCGGATCAGGCATCATGGCGTCGCCTTGAAAGTCATCATCACCATTTTTGTCCTCCTGTCGTTGATGTCGGCGGGTTTGGTGGCGGAAGAACCCGCTCTCAAGATCAAAACGATAACGCCTCGGGAGTGCATTGAGCGCGCTTTGACCGGCAACCTTGATCTTCAAATCGAACGCATTTCTCCCCTCATCAGCGAGTGGGGTATCGCCCGCGAAAAGGGGGCTTTCGATCCGAGCATCACCGGTCGCGTCACCTACGATGACATCACCGAGCCGGCCAGCCCGGAGCGGGAAGCATCCACCGGAGTCAGTTCCATTCAGTCCGAGCAGCTCCGCCTGCGGGCCGGCTTGGTCGGAAAGCTTCCCACCGGCACTTTGTATGATCTGGGTTTTGTGGACACGCGCACCGAGGGAACTTTCTCCCCGTCCGAAGTTCACACCGGCAACGGCATCCTCAACGTGACTCAACCGTTGCTTCGGGATTTCTGGCTCCAACCTAACACAGCCCAACTTCGCATCGCCGCCAAGAATCGCGTCATAGCCGGCCACACCTTTGTCAATCAGGTCATCTCGACGGTGACGGCGGTGCAAAACGCCTATTTCGAATTGGTCTATGCCATCGAAAACGAGAAAGCCAAGAAAGAGGACTTGAACCGGGCCCGGTCCCTTCTCGCTGACAACCGCAAACGCGTGGAAGTCGGCACCATGTCCCCGCTCGACATCACGCTGGCCGAAGCCGGCGCGGCCGAACGCGAGGAAGCGGTGATTGTGGCCGCCCGCGCCATCGTGGACCGCGAAAACGAGTTGAAGCGGCTCATCCTGCGGGATGTCACCGAGTGGCGTGGCTTGTCACTCGTGCCGGCGGAATATCCGGTTGTCCAGATGCGCGAACTGGATTTTGACCGCAGCATGCGCACTGCTTTGGAGCAACGTCCTGACTACCGGCAAGCGCGCGAGGAAGTGGAGAAACGCGGCATTCTTGTCGCCTACCAACGCAACCAGCTTTGGCCGCGGCTCGACCTTGCCGGCAGCTTTGGTCTGAACGCGCGCGGCGAAAACATCGGCGACTGGGCCGGCAACCTCGCCAGCGGCGATGCTCGCCAATGGGGTGTGGGCCTCTTTGTCAGCCTCCCCATCGGCAACCGGGAGGCTCGCGCCAAGTACCACATTTCACGACTCGAAGCTGAACAGGCGTTGTTGCGCCTCAAACGCACCGAGCAACAAATCCTGGTGGAACTGGACAATGTGATCGGCCAGGTGCAAACCAATCTGAAACGTCTGGATGCCACCCGAGCCTCCCGCCGCTTGGCGGAGGAATCGTTGCGGGCCGAGGAAGCCAAGTTCCGGGCCGGTGCGTCCACGAGTTTCCTGGTGCTGCAAGCGCAATCACAACTGGCCAGCGCGCGCTCCGCCGAGATCCGCGCCCAAGCCGATTACAACAAGTCTCTCGTGGCGCTTGATCAAGCGGAGGGCGCGACGCTGCGTCAGCACAACATTGTGCTCGACGACCAGCCCTGATCTGTCATGCACCCGGTACTCATACGCCTCGGATCCCTGGACATATACACCTACGGCGTCCTCGTCGCGGCGGGATTTGTGGGCGGGTTGATGGTGGCGGCGTGGCGCGCCAAACGGGCCGGCATCCCGCCGCAACACGTCAGCGATCTCGGCATATGGCTGATCGTGGCCGGCATGGGCAGCGCGAAGATTCTGCATCTGCTGCTGTATTGGGATTCGGTGGCGCAAGCTTGGCACGAGACCGGGCTGCGATCTTTGCGCGAGGGATTCGTGTTCTATGGCGGATTCATCGGCGCCAGCATCGCCACGGTGATCTTTGCGCGGCTGCGAAAAGTGCCGTTGTGGAAGCTGGCCGACGTGCTGGCGCCTTCCGTGGCGTTGGGACACGCATTGGGCCGGTTGGGTTGCTTCTTCAACGGTTGTTGCGCCGGCCGCGCCTGCTCGTGGCCGTGGGCCGTGCCGTCGCCATTGGGTGTGATGGTTCATCCCACGCAGCTCTACGAATCGGCTGGCAACCTTGCCATTTTTGCCGCGCTGACGTTTTTCTGGCCGAAAAAGAAGTACGACGGACAGGTTTGGTGGTTGTACGTGTTCAGCTACGGAACGTTGCGGTTTGGGGTTGAGTTCTTCCGCGGCGACTATCCCCACTATTACCTCGGAGTTTTCACCAATGCCCACATCATCGCCGCCGCCCTGATGGCGCTTTCCGGCGCCATTCTTTGGAAGAAGCGGCGACAGCAATAAAAGAAAACGAGGACAACAACCAATGTTGTCCTCGCTCCTCGACCCGCTTGGTACGGGTGCTACCCGCGCATCTTGCTCTTTGAACTTTCTCCCACGGTCGGTTTCGGTTCCGATTCCGGCCTGCCGCTGATCAGCCATCCGTCATAGATCTTGCGCAACGGCCTTGCCGGCACCCCGATCCAGTGCAGGAACGACACCCAGCCGTTCACAAATGTTGTTTTCACAATGCCATTGGCATCCCAACGGCGCGCGCTGGTGACCAGTCCCGTCCGCAAGAACGTGAGCCGACCGGCTCGCCGTAGTCGCCGCATCAAACCCACGTCCTCCATGATGGGAACATCCGGGAACCCGCCCAGCGCTTCAAAAACCTGCCGCCACATGAAGAGTCCCTGGTTGCCATACGGCAATCGAAACATCCGCGACCGCCAACTAGCCACCCGGCCCACCAGCCGCAGGAACCGTCGGGGCGAATCAATTTGCAGATCAAACGCACCGCCCACCGCGCCGTCGCCGATGATCCGGCGCTGCAGTTCGTCCAGCGAACCGGGAAGTAGGAAGACGTCGGCATGCAGGAAAAGCAGAATGTCGCCGGTGGCGTGGCGAGCGCCCTCGTTCATCTGGCGCGCCCGGCCACGATGACTCAAAAAGACATACGGGGTGAACTGTCGGGCGATTTCCACAGTGCGATCGTGCGAGCCGCCGTCCACCACGATCAATTCCACGTCGGAACGGGACGACAACAAGCGTAATGTGACCGCCAAGTTGCTTTCCTCGTTCAGGGTTGGAATGATGATACTGATTAGCATGTTCGCACCGCCATCGTGAGCCTTGGCGAACGCCGGCCCAACACAAGCGATACATAGCACACCAACCCGTCGCTCACAAGCGGGTCTTCCGCCGTCGTTCACTCCGGCCGCACTGCAACTTCTGATAAGGGCCGCGTGGCCAGACTTTGCGATTCCTCCCTCGTTCCCAAACTGTTTGGGAACGCGCTTGCTGGCGAAACTCGGTTTCGCAGCGTATTTCCCATCCGCTATGCCAGCATGTCACGGGCTTGCAGGGGTGCACTGCAAGTCTTGTAGGGCGGGCACGCCTGTCGTGTAGGCTGCCCGCCGTTGGTTTGGGGTGTGAACCAGGGGCGCGGCGCAAACCCTACACAGCAGGGATTCGCGCCCTTCAATTCCGGACTCGCTCAAACCTTTGCGGTGCGCCCGGCTTGCAGGGCGGTGAAATCTTCTTCTTGCGCGAGGGGGGTGGTCCGGTAAGGCGCGGGGCGTTCAGCAGGTGTTGTGAGGGTGTGCAGGGACGAACCGAAGCGTGGAGAGGCAGG
>CAZEQV010000030.1:7630-19084 GCA_964514435.1 uncultured Verrucomicrobiota bacterium | reverse complement strand
CCACCATCGAGGAAGCGCTCCATTTCGTCCGTTCCGAGAACGTCACCGTCATTCTATCCGAACGCGATTTCGACGGCGAAAACAAGGGGTTGGAACTCCTTCGCTCCATCAAGGAGGATCCCGGCCTGCGCCACATTCCGTTCATCTTCCACGCGGCCGGCAACAACGACATGATCAAGGACGCACTCGAACAAGGCGCCGAAGATTGGTTTCCCAAGCCGTACAACGTCGAGATCATGGCGATGAAACTCAACCGCGTTGTGGCCCGCATGCACGCCGATCCGGCCAGCCGCGCCGATGGCGTGACCGGCACGCTGTCGGACATGGGCATTATCGAAATGGTGCAAATCTTCTCTGCCGGCATGCGCTCCGTGCACATCTTCCTCGAATGCGGCGCGCACAACGCCGAGCTGTGCATCCATCGCGGGCAAATCGTCGCCGCACAAACGGGCGAACTGACCGCCGAACAAGCGGCCATGGAAATACTGACGTGGACGGAGGGACGGTTCCGCATCTTGCCATTGCGTCAACCGCCCACTCCGACCATCACCGGTTCCACAGACAGCCTGCTGCTCAACAGTTGCGTCAAGCGCGACCACGACCGCGCCCGGTAACAACCCGGCTCACTCGCAGAGGGTCATGCACTGGCGGTGCAATCGCACCGCACCAAGCTCGCGATCCTCAGTCTCAAACACCACAGTGTCCTTGGACTTCTTCGTGTGGACGCGGATCCGCCCGGTGATTTCCCGCTCGGAGCTTGGACCTTTGCCGGTTGCTTCAACGAATTTTCTCACCAAATCCGAAGTCGGCGAGCCGGTAGGCTTCTTCGATTGCTGTTCCGACATCGCTTCCACCACGGCCGAAGCCAGCAACTTGTTCCAGAGTTTGCGGAACAACTCCGCGGAAGCGTACATCTCCGCGCTGTTCAGTTGGCCGTTCACCGCAAAGGCGAACCCAACCGCACCGGGATGAGCATTCAGTGCCGGTGACAGCTTGGCCATGAATGATTCTTGTCGGGCGCGCACCTCTTTCAAGTCGAGCGTCAACTCCAAGCAGCTCGGAGAATCTTCCGCGTGTGCGGATTGGCCGGTGGCGTGGGTCAGTTTCTCCTGCACCTCGGCAACCGAGGTCCACACCTCGTGCTGGTTGGCCGACATCTTTGTGGCGATCTTCATTTTGCGGCTGGTGATGTAGTGTTTGGAACTGCTGAAATGCTGCGCCGATTCCGAAGCCGACCGGCGGTGCCAGCGACCGCTTTCGACGCAGAAGGCCGGTACGGGAACCTTACCGGACCTCGCCGGTACAACCCAGTCCACTCCCAACGTCCGATCCTGCCGGCCACCGCGCACAATCTCACCGGCTTGGATGAACACGTCTTTGTCCGGCAAGAGATTCTCGACCAGCAACTCCCCGACGTGACCGGTCTCATGAACGACCACCTTCTGTTGATCGAGCGCCTCCTCCAGCGTCACGTACCGGCTGGTGTCGGCCGTCTCGCTGGTTTGGAGAAAATAGATGGCCAGGTTCTCATGGGTGTATGGTCCGCTGACTTGATTGGTGTGTTCGCTCATGGTGATGTTGCTTTCTTGGTTGATGCGTCTCCAATCTTTACGCGGGTCATTCTACAACAGCGGGTAGGACAACGGCGGTCTGCCCCGGAAAGTTTTTTTGATCGCGAACAGACCCTTGCAATCGGGTTTGATCGCGCACTATCCTGTCGCTCCGCACAACAACCTCAACCAACCTTTGACCCTCGAGAGTGAGATATGATCCCCGCCCGTGAATTGTTGCAGGCCCTGCATTGGCGATACGCCACCAAGAACTTTGATCCGAACCTCCAATTGCCGGCAGAAACGTGGAACGCCTTGCAGGACGCGCTCGTGCTGTCCGCTTCCTCGTTCGGATTGCAACCCTATCGGTTCATTGTCGTCAATGATCCGGCCGTGCGCGCGCAGCTTCTTCCTCATGCCTGGAACCAACGCCAGGTTGTGGATGCTTCGCAGTTTATCGTCTTCGCCGCCCGCACGGAAGTGACCGAGGCTGATATTGACCGGTACATGGCCCGCATCGCGGACGTGCGCGGCGTCGCCGTGGAATCACTGGCCGGTTTCCGGCAAGTGATGGTCGGCAGTCTCCTCGGAAACGAGTCGAAGGCCCGCATCCCGCAGTGGACAGCCCGGCAAGCGTACATCGCGTTGGGAAACCTTCTCACGAGCGCGGCGTTGCTGGGCGTGGACGCTTGTCCGATGGAGGGATTCGCGCCGGCCGAGTGTGACAGGATTCTGAGCTTGCCGGAGCAGGGATACGCGGCGGTTGTCTGTTGCGCGTTGGGGTACCGGACCGCCAACGACAAATACGCCACGGTTCCCAAAGTTCGGTTCGCTGCCCAAGATCTGATCCGCACGATCTGAGCGATGAGCATTCCCCCCAGCACACCCCTGCCGGAACTGTCACGCTGGCGGGACAGGCTTGCCGAGATTGCCCGCCGTCCATTGGAGTATTGCCCGCACTTCCAGCAACTGGCGCGGTTGCACGAAGCTTGGTGGACGCAGCAGAACGAGCGACCCCTGTTTCTGGCGGTTGCGAATCCGGATCCGTCGCGTCCCATCACCAAGCGGCTGGATTTGCTGGACAAACCCGAAGCGTGGCTGGCCGCCAAACGGGCCGATTCAAGGCAGATGCGATTCTTCGGAGACACGATCCCGTTCATTCGCGTGGATTTCGGCCCGGCGATGTTGGGTGGGTTGTTCGGCGGTCGGGTGGAGTTTGGCAGCGACACGACTTGGACGCACGCCCAGATTGATGACGATTGGTCGAATGAACCAGACTGGCAACTGCGCGAAGACAATCCGTTTTGGAGATCTCTGCAGACGCTGTTGCGGGTGGCGGCCGCCGATGCCAAGGGACGGTATGTGATTTGTATGCCGGATCTCGGCGGATCGGCGGATGTGTTGCTGAATCTGCGCGGCTCGACGGGCTTGTGTCTCGACGCCTTGGAACGCCCCGACCGGGTGCGCGCGGCGATTGACGCGATGTATCCGGCATGGCGGCGCGCCTACTGTGAACTCTACCGGCAGACGGTGGACCAAGGCGTCGGGTTGATCAGTTGGTTGCTGTTGTGGTCGAACCGCCCCTACATGCCGGCCGCGTGTGATTTCAATTTCATGATCGGACCGGACGAGTTTAACGCCTTGTGTCTTCCCGATATTGCCCGGCAAACCGCCACGGTGGGGCGCGGCTGTTTTCACCTCGACGGCGTCGGGGCGGCCAAACACATTGACGCCCTGCTGGAAGTGCCGGAAATTCGCGGCATCCAATTCGTTCCCGGAGCCGGATCTCCCTCGGCGCTGATTTGGGTGGAAATGTTCCGCAAGATACTAGCCAGTGGCCGGTCGGTGTTGGCGGTTTGTCCGCCTGAAGAGGTGAAACCTTTATGCGAAGCGTTGCCTCATGCGGGACTGGCTGTGTGGCCGGACGGAACTTTCGAGGCGCTGGAAAACGCCTACGCTGATTTCCAGCGGAGTTATGGTTGACCGTCTTTCGTCATCATGAATAACCCCGCTTTCACCATTCGTCCCGCCGCGCGCGCCGACGCGCCGGGACTGTTGCGGCTCATCTGCGCGTTGGCCGAGTTTGAAAAACTCACCCCGCCGGATCAGGCTGCCCAACAGCGATTGATCGAACACGGTTTTGGCGAGCGTCCGAAGTTTGAGTCGTGGATCGGGTTCGCGGATGCCCAGACCGAGCCGGTTGCTTACGCCATGTTTTTCGAAACCTATTCATCCTTTCTGGCGCGGCCATCGCTTTATCTCGAAGACATCTTTGTCCTGCCTGAGTTTCGCGGCCGGGGAATCGGCATGGCGTTGATGCGTCAATGCGTGCGGCTCGCCCACGAACGCGGTTGCGGTCGCGTCGAGTGGACGTGTCTGGACTGGAACAGCCGCGCCCAATGCGTGTACGAAACCCGCGTCGGCGCCCGCAAAATGTCCGAGTGGTTCCTGTACCGGCTGACGCGCCCGGAGATGGAAGCGTTTTTGGCAACGCCCTGATCTCAGCCATGCGACCGTTGATTCTTCCGCCTGAAGATTCCTCATTGTGGCCGGACTGGCGTGCCCGACTCTCCGCGTGCCGGCGAGAAACACGCACCCGGTTGCGGGAGTTGGAAGGAGCCTATTCGCAACCGAGCGCCCGCTGGTCCTGCCGGTGTTTTGCCTGCGGCATGATCATGCTCTGGGATGAGGAATTCTACGATCCACGGACCAAGTCTTTCACCGTTGAATCGTATCTGGAACGGCAGCGACAGGACTTTGGCGGCTTCGATGCGGTGGTGTTGTGGCACGCGTATCCGCGAATCGGGTTTGATCCCCGCAACCAATTTGATTTCTACCGCGACGTGCCCGGCGGGCTGCCGGCGCTGCGCGACGTGTGCGACCGGCTTCACCGCCAGGATGTCCGGGTATTCCTCGACTACAATCCATGGGATACCGGCACACGACGGGAAGGCGTGTCCGATGCCGACACGCTCGCGCAACTTGTCCACGCGACCGGCGCGGACGGCCTCTTTCTGGATACATTGTCCAGCGCGGCGGAGCTCTCCGAGGTCATGCCGGGGTTGGTTCTGGAATCGGAGCTGGAACTTCCCGTGGAACATCTGGCCGGGCATCTCATGTCGTGGGCGCAAGGTTTCAAGGACGGCGCAGCGCCGGGTGTGTTGCGGAACAAGTGGGTGGAGGCGCGCCACATGATGCACGTGATTGACCGGTGGCAGAAAGATCACACGTCTGAGTTGCACACCGCGTGGATGAACGGCACCGGCATGCTTGTTTGGGAAAACGTGTTCGGCTCGTGGAATCCGTGGTCGCCCCGCGACAAATCCATCCTCCGTTCGATGCTGGCGATCCAACGCCGGTACGCCGATCTGTTTGCGGCGGGGAATTGGACGCCGTTGGTGCCGACGAACGTGGCCGGGTTGTACGCCAGTCGTTGGGAATATGATGGCGTCACGCTGTACACATTGGTCAACCGCCATACGGCACCGGTATCCGGCAAGCTGGAGTGGGTGGCGGAATATTACGATGTGGTGCGGGGAGTGAAGGCTGACCGGGTGGAACTGCCGGCAAGGTGGATCGGGTGTCTGGCCTCGGCTGCCGATGACGGATTTTTGGAGGAACAGCGCGCACGCTTTGCGAGAGCCTCGTTCGAGACCGCCGCCGCGTCCGTCGTCATTCAACGATGTCGCGAAGTGACCGGCTCGGTGGTGGAGCTGGACGTGACAACCCGCCGCCGTGAATGTGGGTTGTATGAATGTTTCAACGGTGTTGGTTTGCATGAGAGGGAAGTGATACGTCGAACCACAAGGGTGGCGCGTGTGGAAATCGCCCCGAACGAGGTCACCAACGCCGAGTTTCGGGCGTTCCTCAACGCGACCGGCTATCGTCCGGCAGACGCCGCCGGGTTTCTGGCGCACTGGAACGAACGGGCCGCCGACGATGATCCGGTTGTGTTCGTGAATCTCGATGACGCGCGAGCGTACGCGCGCTGGGCTGGCCAGCGGCTGCCGACGGAAGATGAATGGCAATTGGGCATGACGACGGCACGGAGAATCAATCGTGTGTGGAACTGGACCGATTCTGAGCACACAGACGGACACACGCGCTTTTGCATTGTGAAGGGCGGTTCGGCGTTCCAAGCGACCGGTTCGGTTTGGTATGCGGACGGCGGACCGCAACCGCCGGGTTTCTCCGCCAAGTTCATCCTGTTTGCCCCCGGCGTGGACCGCTGTGCGACCATCGGGTTTCGCGTGATCAGCGATTCGTCGCCGCGCCGTTTCCTTCCGTGAAGTAAACGGTGCCGGCAAACTTGGTGACACGGACGTATTGTTGCCAGATGGATTTTTCAAACTCGCGCGAGGCTTCCAGCGTTTCCATTTCGATGGGCGGCAGTTTCATCGTGGAGCCGGCAATCGCTTCCAGCAGGATGCGGCCATCCGGCCGGCCGGGCGGCTCGATGCCCAGGAGCCAGAGCACCGTGGGCGCGAGGTCCACGTTGCCGGAAGGAAGTTGATTGACCATGCCACGGCGGAAGTCCGGGCCGTGGGCGATGAGCGTGGAACGCATGTCGTACGCGCTGAGACTGCCGTGATGTCCGCCCACGCCGGTGACGGCGGGATTGCCGTCGGCGATGAGCATGCCGGCAAGGTCATGAGGGGATTTGTCGCCGGTCCAACGCATCGAAACCACAATGTCGGGCGGTTCGGGAACGTGGATGCGGAGCTTGTCGAGGGTGAGTGTTCCGCGGAATTTTTCTTTCGTGGCAATGACGCCGGGGAAATCCTGTTGTTGGAGCCACTCGACAACGCGCCGGGTCACGTCGGGGTCGCGCTCGATGACATACAACAGGACCGCGCCGCCGTTGCCGGCCACGACGATGTCGCCCTTGACCGGGGCAGCTTCAAATTCGCGGCGCGCGTTGAATCCAGCATCGCGCAGTTTGGCGGCCACGGCCACGCGGGCGCTGGTGGTGGAGAAACCGTGGTCGGCGACGACGAAGATGTCGGTGCTGGCGCGGAGTTTTCGCTGGTCGAGGAAGCGGAGGAGGGCGGCGAGGTTGTCGTCGGAGCTTTTGAGGGCGGCGCGGGCTTCGGGCGAGCCCGGCGCCGTGGCGTGCTGGGTGTAATCCGGTTCGCTCAGCCAGAGCAGCGAGAACGTCGGCAGGTTTTCCTTCCAGAGAAAATCCGTGAGCGAGGCGGTGGACCATTTGTCCTGTGCGTGATTGGGCATGGTCTTGATGGGAAACGGGCCGATGGTGGCGGAGAGTTTGTCGAGGGACATGCCCGGCAAGGTTTGGCCGGCGAACACGTTGACGCAGCATCCATGCTCGTGGATGTCGCGTTCGGCGCGGTCATGGAGCAACGCGACGGTCTTGGTTCCGGCAATGGCGGTGGTTTGGCCGGCGCGGCGGATGATCTCGGCCAATGTAGGAACGGCGATGAACCTGCCTTGGGTGCGGGCGTCCGTGGCGCGGATGAGTTCGTTGGAATCCACGCCCGTGGGGCGCAGCGGATCAAACGCGGGCCGGTAGTCTCGATTGGCGAGGATGCCCGAGCGGTACGGATATGAGCCAGTGGCCATGGCGGTGCCGTTGACTTGGGTGGAACTGAGAAACACCGCATGATGATTTTGAAAGAACGCGCCTTCCTTGGCGAGTTTGAACAAGGTCGGAGTGTCCCTTTCGGTGACGCAGTCCGGCCGCAGTCCGTCCCAGACAACGACGACAATGTGTTGGGCTTTGCCTTTGGCGCAGGCTGGCGGCGCGGGCATCAGCAACATGAGAGCGAACAAACAGTAGATGAATGGCATGGCGTGAAAGGTAGCGGGTTCTCCCGCCTTTGTCATGCCGGGACTCAACCTTGCCGGACGGGGTGGGCTTGCGTATGTTGAGCGCGGCAACGGGTGGATGCACCGATGACGAGGGCATATCTGTTTTTCCTATTCATCATGGCCGGGTTGGCAACCGGGCGGACGGAAGCGTGCGAGTTATGGACGACGAACACGCCGTTCAGCGCGGGCGCGCCGGCGATCACCGGCGTCGTGGTGGCGACGGGGATCACGCAGCCGACGGACATTCAAAGCGCGCGCGACGGCAGCCGCCGGTTGTTTCTCGTCCAGCAGGGCGGATTGATCAAGGTGCTCGACAACGGGACAAATCTGTTGGCCACGCCGTTTCTGGATGTGAGTTCGTTGCTGCAATCCACCCGCGGCAACGAAGAGGGATTGTTGGGGCTGGCGTTTCATCCGGGGTACCGGACGAACGGGCTTTTCTTCCTCTATTACACGAACAACAACGGCAGCAGCAATGTGGTGGCGAGATTCACGGCCAGCCCGCCCGCCACGAATGTTGTGAACATCGCCACGCGGGCGGAGATCCTGAGGATCGCGCATCCTGGTCCGGCCAATCACAACGGCGGGCAACTGCAATTTGGGCCGGATGGGTATCTGTACATCGCGCCCGGCGACGGCGGGGGCGGTTGCGATTCCAGCAACAATGCCCAAAACGTGAATTCGCTATTGGGGAAAATGCTGCGGATTGATGTGGATGGCGCCAGTCCGTATGCGATTCCGCCGACGAATCCGTTTGCGGGTGCGACGCCGGGTTTGGATGAGATTTGGGCGTATGGTTTGCGCAATCCGTGGCGGTTTAGTTTTGATCGAGCGACCGGCGACCTTTTCATCGGCGATGTGGGGCAAAGCGCGCGCGAAGAAATCAATTTCCAACCGGCTTCCAGCAGTGGCGGGGAGAATTATGGGTGGAAATGCATTGAGGGAACGTCCACCAACACGTGCACCTTTGCCTGCGCCGCGCCCGGCATGGTGCCGCCGATCATTGAGTATGTGCGCGCCAGTCCGCGTTGTTCCGTGACGGGCGGGTACCGGTATCGTGGCCACGCCAATCTGCCGCTGTGTGGCCGGTACGTGTTTGCGGATTATTGCAGCGGCGAGATCATCGCCGGAACGCTGTCCAACGGGACGTGGAGCCTGGCGGTGTTGCGCGATGAGCCATTCACGATCACGACATTTGGCGAGGATGAAGACGGTGAGTTGTATGTGGGCGACCGGACAAATGGTCGGGTGTTGAAGCTTGTGCCGCCGGATGCGGATGGGGACGGGTTGCCGGATTGGTGGGAGACGGCGTTTTTCGGCGGTGTTGGAGTTGTGAATGGAAACAACGACAGTGACGGTGATGGTTTTTCAGACCGGCAGGAATACATGGCCGGCACGTCGCCGATTAATCCCGCTGACTTGTTCCGAATCAGCGACATCACGCGCAACGGGGAGTCGGTGGTCATCCGTTTGGAGACGCGTCCGGGGAAACGATACCGGGTGGAGTTCGCCGGCGACATCGCGTCGGGCGACTGGCAGACACTGACGAACAACGTGACCGGCACGGGCGCGCCCGTGGAGTTGGCGGACCCGGCAGCATTGTCGGCCGGGCAGAGGCAGTACCGGAGCCGGCTGCTGCCATAAGTCGCCGGCATTCTTAGAACTGGACCTGGACAAGGAGGCTGAGCGAACCGAGCCGGTCAGATCCCTTTTGGCCTTCGAATTCGCGGGTGCGGTGGGTGTTGAGGTAGGTGAGTTCCATCGTGGTCAGGTTCTGCGGATGCAGGCGCCACGCGAACGAGAACCCCCAACTCATGTCGGCCACCCACGGGATGCGGTCCACGCTGTGGCTGTCGCGCCAGGTGTTGCCGTCGAGGAAGATGTTGTGGGCAACGGCACGACCTTCGAGTCGGCCAAAACCGTAGGCGCTGAATCGGGATGAATGGTTGTGAAGTTGCGTGCTGTGAACGGTGGCCATGGAGTCTATGGGTTGGTAGCCGAAGTCGTCCGGCAAGTTCCAGCCGCAGCGCAGGGTGGTGGTGAGGGCGGCGGATACATTGATGTTACCGGCGGCTCCGCCGATTTGCGGGATGAGATCGAGGCAGCGACGGGGATTGTCGCCGGGTGTGAGGTCAATCCTCCACGCTCGGGCGTATTTGAGGAGAAACCCGACCTCGGTCTGGAGTTGGTTGTCCCAGCCTTTCGGGGTGTCAAACTCATAAAACTTGTGAAACGCTATTTGGGCTTGGGCGCCGAGCGCTTCCGGTCCCACCACGCCGAGTTGTATCTCCAACGCTTCCAGGGCGGGGGTGGAACCAAACGATGTGCCCTGGCGTTGGACGGTGGCGCCGAGGTGAAGCCAGCCGGCATAGGGACGGTCGTCTTTTTGCAGTTGGTCGGATTTGATGTTTTCGGGAGTATAGATGTTCTGGCCGAAGAAAAAGCCGGCCTGCGTGTATGGGGCATTCAATCCCAGCGGCGGAAAGTTCTTGTTGTACCAGCCAGTGAAGACGGCCATCGCATCACTGTCGTTGACGTAGATGACGCGAAGTCCCTGTGTGTAGTGGCGGTCTGTGTGCGGTCCCCATGGGTTGTACAGACTGTCATTTTCCTCGACGATGGCGAAGCGGCCGGTCAGTTGAGGCAATGATTCCTCGGCCGCTTGCATGACGGGGGCAAGCGCGAGAAAAATGGTAATGATGGTGGCCCGTAACATGGCGCGCAGTCTAGGTGAGTGGCAGACGGGCGCAATAAGTTTTTTGATTCCGAGCCGTTCGGTGTTATTAATCCGGCCATGGTGACGACAGACACACGAGTGAAACTGGATCCGGCCACGGAGAAAAAACGCGAGGAATTGCATCACACCATCTGGCGGCAGGTGACGCCGCGGTTGGGCGCGGATGAAATCGAGACGCATTTTGCGACGATGCCGGCGCGGTATTGGTCGCGCGTGGATGAATCTTCGTTGGCGTGGCATCTGTCGGCGGTGCATGACTTTTTCCTGAACGTCACACGCTCCGACCGGGAAGGAACGGAGCCGGTGATTCGCTGGCGGCATCAACCCGAGCGCGGCACGACCGAGGTGCTGGTGTGCTCGTGGGACCGGTTGGGATTGCTCTCGAAGGTGGCCGGTGCGCTGGCAGAGGTGCGGATCAACATTTTGCGCGCGGACATTTACACGCGGGCCGACGACGTGGTGCTGGACGTGTTTTATGTGTGCAACGAGCAGGGCGAATACGTGAGTGATGAATCCCGGTTGGATCACATGGCGCGCTTGCTCACACGGTTCCTGAGTCCGCACCGTCCGATGACATTGGCAACGGACATGCCGCCCCTGCCGGTGACAAGCGGCAAGGCCGGCGGGGAAGCGCCGGAAGTGAACATTGATAACGATGTGTCGGCAGAATACACCGCGGTGGAAGTGGTGGCGGCGGACCGGATCGGGTTGCTGTATTACATCTTTCGCGTGTTGAGCCACTGCCGGGTGAACATCGCCCAAGCGGTCATCACCACGGAAGATGGCCGGGCCGGCGATGTGTTTTTCATCACCGACGAGGATGGACAGAAAATCACCGATTCCGGTCGGCTCGCGGAACTGCGCGCCCGGCTGCTATCGGTGCTCCGGTAGCTCGATATTCATCTGGCCGTTCCACATTTTGATGTCGAACGTGTGCGGGTCGCTGGTGGGATGGCTGACGGTTTTTCCGCCGGCACGGTCCAGAATGAATTGCCCGGCGGCGATGTCCCAGAGTTTGATGCCATATTCAATATAGGCGTCGTATCGTCCGCTGGCGACATAGGCACAATCCAGCGCGGCGGCTCCCATCAATCGGACTTTTCGGATGCGGTTGATGAGGTGTTGAAAGTCGTGGAGGCTGCGCCGAATTGTCTCGGCACTCTTGAAAAAACCAATGGCCATGATGGCATCACCCATATCGGTGCGGCTGCTGACCCGGATGAGTTGATTGTTGAGGGTGGCGGGACTGTCTTTTGCCGCGCTAAAGAGTTCATCCCGTTCAGGATCGTACACGACGCCGGCCACGGTTTCCCATTGGTCGGGGCCGACACGCTGTTG
>CAZEQV010000030.1:1643-7620 GCA_964514435.1 uncultured Verrucomicrobiota bacterium | reverse complement strand
AGACGGCGTAATGGGGGATGTTGTAGAAATAGTTGACCGTTCCGTCGAGCGGATCAATTACCCAACGCACATCCGCATCCTGCCGGCCGCTGATGCCTTCTTCGCCGAGGATGGCGTGGCCGGGGTAATCGGCCAGAATAACGCGAGTGATGGCTTGTTGAGCCTGAACATCCATTTCCAGTTTGATGTCATGTCGAGCGATCTCGTTGACGTTGAGGGGTGAACCGAAGTTTTGACGGAGAAGCTTGCCGGCTTCAGTGGCGGCTTGGATGGCGGTGTCGAGCATGGACGGGGTTGTAGCGTCAGCCAGTCAGGCTCGCAAGATTGAAAGTCGCAGCGCCCGCAGAATTTGTACGGTTTCAGTTCAAATCGGCACAATTTTGTTTTGGTGCCGGCCAAATCTGTCAAGAATTCCCCGACGCAGAGAGTCAAATGCTTGTTTTTCAACCGATTTGGATGATTGGCATAACACTCGCTAGTACCCGTCTGCATTTCAACACGGAGGAATACTAATGAATACGATAATGTCGAGCAGTGCTCGCTATGCGAGAAGTATGGTGTTTGGTTTCATGACCGGTTTGATGCTGGTCACCGGTGGCAGCGCTTGGGCCTTGCCCAAAGTTGCGTCGCTGGAAATCTTGGGGCAATCCGTTGACCCCGTTCCGGCAGGGTCGAACACCGTTTTCCAATTCCGTGTGTTCCGCGGCACGGGCACCGGATCGAGCGGCGCGTTTCAAGGTGATATGTTAGTCAGCAACACCCTGCCGGCGGGGGTGACGGTCACTTTTAGTCCCACCTCGCTCTCATTCTCACCTTCGGAAAACGTAAAGACCGGGCAGATGACCGTGGCTGTCTCGCCTTCGCTGCGTCCCACCAGTTTCTCCATCTGTGTGCGTTGCGAGAAGAACGCTGACACATCGGACTTTGCCGGGTCCTGCGGCGCCAACGTGACCGTGCTCGGCTCAAACACCGTTCCTGTTGCCGTGACGGATTCCATTACGGTCAATGAGGACAGTGGCGCAACGGTCGTTGACGTGCTTTCCAACGACACAGATGCCGATAGTGATCCTTTGACCGTGACTTCCGTAACACAGCCAGCCAACGGCGTCTCGGCCGTCGGCGGCGGCGGCGCGCATGTCACATACACACCCAATCTCGATTACAACGGCCCCGACAGTTTCACCTACATCATTTCCGACGGATTCGGTGGGACGGCCACCGGCACGGTCAATGTCACCGTGTCTCCTGTGCCGGATGACCCCGTCATCACCACTTGGCCGACCGCCAGTGCGATCACCTACGGCCAGACCTTGGCCAGCTCCACATTGTCGGGCGGCACCGCCTCGGTGCCCGGCACGTTTGCGTTCACGGACCCGACGATTGCTCCGAACGCAGGAACATCTCCGCAGAGCGTGACGTTCACTCCGGATGACACGGTCAACTACAATACGGTAGTCAGCACGGTGAACGTGACCGTGAACAAGGCCGACCCCACCGTGACAACATGGCCAACAGCCAGTTCGATTACCTATGGTCAAACATTGGCCAGTTCGATATTGAGCGGCGGCGATTCTTCCGTGCCCGGTACGTTTGCGTTCACGGACCCAACGATTAGCCCGAGCGTCGGCACCGCGCCGCAGAGTGTGACGTTTACGCCGACCGACACCGCGAACTACAACACGGTGGTCAGCACAGTGGACGTGACGGTGAACAAGGCGGATCCGGTGGTGACGACGTGGCCGACGGCCAGCACGATCACCTACGGCCAAACGCTGGCGGATTCGAACCTGACCGGTGGTGATGCCTCGGTGCCCGGCACGTTTGCGTTCACGGACCCGACGATTGCCCCGAATGCCGGTACCGCGCCGCAAAGTGTGACGTTCACGCCGACCGACACGGCCAACTACAACACGGTGGCCAATAATGTGAATGTGACGGTCAATCCCGCCGGTGGTCTTGTAACGGCTTGGCCGACGGCGACAGCCATCACTTTCGGCCAAACGTTGGCCAGCTCGACGCTGGCGGGCGGCACGGCATCAGTGCCCGGCACGTTTGCGTTCACGGATCCGACGATTGCCCCGAATGCCGGTACCGCGCCGCAGAGTGTCACGTTCACACCGGACGATACGGTCAACTACAGTCCTGAAGTTGGATTTGTTGACGTGACAGTCAACAAGGCCAATCCAGTTGTGGATACGTGGCCGACAGCCAGTGCGATCACCTACGGCCAAACGTTGGCCAGCTCGACGTTGACGGGCGGCGATGCGACTCCCACGGGCAGCTTCGCCTTCACGAATCCGACCACCGCACCCGGTGTGGGAACTTCCGCGCAGAGCGTGACGTTCACACCGGATGACACGGCCAATTACAACACGTTGGTTGGCACGGTGGACGTGACGGTGAACAAGGCGGATCCGGTGGTGACGATGTGGCCGACGGCCAGTGCGATCACCTACGGCCAGACGTTGGCCGACTCGAACCTGACCGGTGGCGATGCCTCGGTGCCCGGTACATTTGCGTTCACCGACCCAACGATTGCCCCGAATGCCGGCACGTCGGCGCAGAGCGTGACGTTCACGCCGACCGACACGGCCAACTACAACACAGTCGTCAGCAACGTGGATGTGACGGTGAACAAAGCCAACCCGGTTGTTGGAACATTGCCGACCGCCAGCACGATTACATCGGGACAGTCGTTGGCCAGCTCGACGTTGACGGGTGGCGCGGCGTCGGTGCCCGGCACGTTTGCGTTCACGGATCCGACGATTGTGCCGGGAGTTGGCACGGCGGACCAAAGCGTGACGTTCACGCCGGATGACACCGCCAATTACAACACCGTGACCTTTACGGTGCCGGTGACGGTGGAGGTCGGGGATTCTGACCCGGTCGCCGTGAACGACAGTGCCACGGTCAATGAAGACAGCGGTGCGACGGCCATTGATGTGTTGAGCAATGACAGCGACCCGAACGGCGACACGTTGACGATCACCGCGGTGACCCAGCCGGCCAACGGCGCGGTGGTGATTACCGGCGGCGGCACCGGCCTGACGTATCAGCCGAACGCCAACTTCAACGGCGTGGATACGTTCACGTACACGATCAGCGACGGCAACGGCGGGACCGCCACCGCGACCGTCACCGTGAGCGTCCTAACAGTGAACGATGCGCCGGTGGCCGTGGCGGACGGTTACGAGGTGGCCGAGGACGACGTGTTGGAAGTGGCCGCGCCCGGTGTGTTGGGCAATGACAGCGATGTGGACGGCGACACGTTGACGGCGGTGCTGGTCAGCGACGTGGAAAATGGCGCGTTGACACTGAACTCCAACGGCTCGTTCGTGTATGTACCGGCCGACAACTTTGTCGGCACGGATTCATTCACCTACCAGGCCTCAGACGGCACGAATCTGTCGGCCGTGGTGACAGTCACGATCAATGTGGTTTCGATTCGCGGCGCCGGCGATGTGGACCTGTATGCCAGGGCATTGATCGGTTCGGTGAACTGGGCGTTGCACGGTCATGGAATCAAAGCCGACAAGTTGATCCTGCGCGGCGCGTTGAATCCGCGTGGCGCAAACTTGAATCTCAATGGCGCGACGGTCGAATTGACCGTCAACGGGGTGAAAGTCTTGGACGGCGCGGTGTTGGACAGCAAGGGCCGGTTTGCCGGCAGCCAACCGCTGGCCGATGACGCGCGGTTCACGTTGAAGGCTCGCAACGGCCGGTACGTCTGCATCCTAAACAAGGCGGATTTGCGCGGGGCGTATGACCTGCCGAACCTGACCGGCTCGGGCAAGAAGGTGCTGGCCGTCCAGTTGAAGATTGCCGGTGCCGGTTTGGAGGTGCCGGTCGTCAGCGGTCAACTGGAAGCGGACTACGCCACGCAGATACAAAAGATCACGGCCCTGAAATTCGGCTTCAAGAAGCATCGCACCTTGACCGGCGCGTTCAACTTGAGCCGCACAACAGCGGTGGAATCGGAAACCGGTCACGTGGTTTCGACGCGAGGCGCTATGTTGGACGAAGGCTCGGCCCCGATCGTGCCCAGCGGAGACGTTGTGTTGCACATCGGCGATGAGACGATTGAAATTCCGCTGGCGTCGTTTGCCGAGATCAAGGGTGTCTATACCTACAGCGCCGAACTGGGGGCCGTGCCCGGCATCACAAAGTTTGTGATTCATAACAAGAAACGGATGATCCAGATCACGACCAGCGTGTTGGATGAACTGGGGTTGCCGGCCTCCGGCGACGGCGCGCCGACATCCGCCATGTTGCCGTTGATGGTGGAGATTCCGACCGAAGACGCGACGTTGGTGTTCGAAACCATCATCGAACTGCTGCGCAAGACCGGCACGTCGCCGAACTGGAAGCGGTAGTTTCTTAAGAGGTGGGGAACATACAGGCCGCTGGTTGCCCGATCGGGCAGCCAGCGGCGTCTGTTTTTGGTTGGTTTGACCACAGGATTGGGGGCAATATCAGCCGCAGTTCTGTCAACAGGGAGATCGGTGTCATGATCATAAAGCATAAAATGTCGTTCAAAGTCGGAATCGTTGGTTTGGCTGCGTGGATGATGGGGGCGGCAACCGGGCACGCAGCGTTTCAAGCCAGGTTGGAGAGCCAGTCGTTCGGCTCAACAAATTGGACCACTGCATCGGCGGACGGCTGGGGCTCGAAAGATCTCGTTCCCATTCGTGTGTTCATGACGGGCGGCCCGGAAAGCAACCGCACCATCCGCGTGGATTTCGATCATACCAAGACTTTGGGTGGCGTTGCCAAGGGAGGCATCCAGAACCTGCTCAATTTTACGCCATCGGCCAACGTGGACATCGTCTCCGGGCCGACGCTTACCGGTGAAACCGGAGTGGATGTATGGAGCTATACGATGGTAGTCAACCTAGACAACACTTCGCCGGGATTTGTTGAGTTTCGCGCCAAGCTATTTGCCAGCGCCAGCGAGTTTCCCGGTGCGTCCATGGCCATTAGTGGTTCGCCTTCCTTGGGAAACATGGCCATCACCAAGCCGTTGGCCTTGCCCGGCAATCCAGATCTGGCTGTCACCAAAGTTGGCCCCACGAACGTCAACGCTGGTCAAGTCATCACCTACACCTTGAATTACCGCAATAAGACCAACAGCATTACAGCATCGGATGTTGAGGTCAACGACGTGCTGCCGTCTGCGGTCACCTTCTTGAACTGTGAAGGCTGCCTGGTGGCTGGTAACTTCATCACTTGGGAGTTGGGCGAATTGCCGCGTGATGCTTCGGGCTCTTTGACCTATCAAGTCATGGTCACGAACACGGCTGTGGCGAACCAGACTTTCCAGAACTTGGCCACGGTCAGCAACGCCCAGATCGACAGCAACTCCACCGATAATACCGCCATCGTGATCAGCAAGGTGTTGGCGGGATGCATTCCACCGACGCTGAACAATTCGCCCTCCGATCAGACTGTGTGCAGCACCCAACCGGCTTTGTTTTCGATTATCGCCAACGGAACGGACCCAATCAGTTTTCAGTGGCAAAAGAATGAAACCGACATTGCCGGCGCAACCAACTCAACTTTCACCATTCCTGCCACGACCGTGGACGATGCCGGCAGTTACCGCGTCGTCGTCTCCGGAGCGTGCGGCGATCCGGTTACATCCAGTGCCGCCGTTCTTGGTGTCCGCCAGTCCGCGCAGATCACCAAGCAGCCCGAAGACAGATCTGTCAACAGCGGTGATCCCGTGACATTCAGCGTCACCGCCATTGGCGAACCGCCTCTGGTCTACCAATGGCGGAAGAACGGAGTTGATCTGCCGGGCGAAACCAATGCGACCTACTCCATCGCTTCCGTCGCGGCGGGTGATGTGGGCAACTATGTCTGCGTGGTGACCGGCGCGTGCGACATCCCGGTGACCTCGGATGTGGCGACCTTGAGCGTGAATGGCTCGCCGGTTGCCGCCGATGACAGTTATTCGGTGGATGAAGACGATCAACTG